>NZ_JBFUJG010000171.1:0-9195 GCF_056401495.1 Mucilaginibacter sp. P4_E8 | reverse complement strand
GCAGCATACACACCCATTAGTGCAGCACGCTCTTCAGATTGACCTATTTTGGCATTTATCTGATCCAGTTCCTGTGAATATGCTTCAGAAAATTGTATTAGTAACTGTTTTGCCGGCAATGATTTTCCGGTACCTGGTGCCAGGGTTGTGGCATGCTTCCTGGCATTATCAAGAAGAGCAAGATATCCATCTTTTGCTGTTTTACCATCCAGATCAATATATTTATCTGCCAATGCTTCAGCTTTTATATAGGCATTTATTGCTGCTTCATCTTTCCCTTTAAGTACTGCACCTATTACCGTACTGGCTACGCCTTTTAACCCGTCTCTTATCCGGGGTAAAAAAGCACCTGCAATTCCAGGGGCTAAAGATCCAATTGCGAGGGATATAAGCTGTTCAAGTAAAGTTGGTTGGGCTTGCTTTTTATCCATTTCCTCTTGTATCGTTGATATAGCCGCCCGATACTTTGTATATGACAACGACATACGGAAAGCCGATTGACGGCGAATTTCTAATATCCATGCCGTATCAGCAGCTGCATCAACACCGTCTGGAACTGATCTCATTAATAATGATGTTGAACTCTTGCTTAAAGAAGGATTATCAGCCTTATTAAGTAAGTCATTTGATCCCTTTTGCTGTACTACATGTGTCAACTCATGGGCCATTAATTTCTTTCCGCTTTCGCTCTCAGGCGAATACTGGCCGCTGTTAAAAACAATATTATTCCCTGTTGTGTAAGCCAGTGCATTAATGGATTGCGCAGATTTTGCAGCCACCGAGTCGGTATGGATACGTACCTTTGAAAAATCCTGACCAAAACGAGGTTCATAAAACTGGCGGCTACTTTCAGGCAAAGCCTGCCCTGATGAGCCTAAAGATCCTACATAGCTATCCAGTTCGTTACTTCCCTGTACTTCAGCGCCAGAGCTTTCTTTGCGGTGCAGTTTTTCTTCTTCCCCACAATGCTGGCATTTACGCTGAACAGTTGTTAAGGATGGCTTAAAAAAAGCATTACCATTCATTGTAGGATCAGTCATGCGCATAACCCGGTCGGCCATAGTATCAGCCTCCTGCTCGTAAATATCATTGGGCTGGTTAATGGTGAGTTTTGTCTGAAAAAATGGCTTATGCCCGCTGCTCTGCACTGCAGTATGCTTATTAATTTTTGAATTGAAAAAACTCATTATATACTTAATTTGGCCTGGGGATAATCCCCCATATGTTATTTAGTTTAATTTAATGCTGCCTTGCACAGGTTGTTGGAGGGTTTGTTGGCGCATTACCTCTTGTACCATTAACAGTTTGTCGCTTTGTTAATAGTTCCTGTTGCTTTGTTTGGTGTGTTTGTTGTAATGTTTGATTAAGGCAGTAATAATAACCTAATGCCTGATCAATAATAGTTTTACGCATACTATCGGCCATGCGCCTGGTTCCTGCAAACTCATCTGCTATGGCATTGTGGTAAAAAGCAAGGAACTCCCTTTCATCCTGATGTGGCCTGCCTGCAAGCCCTGTTCTATATTGACCTATATGATCAAGCTCATGCCCTGTTTGTAGCACTCTCCTCGCAATTGATGTTTGACTGATATTATTTACAAAATAATCACCCACATCAATATCACCCTGAGTTGCGGCTCCTGAACCTACGGATTGGGTATGAAGCCCCGCTTCAGCACTAACATAGGTTATATTTCTAACCTTGCCTGAATCCTGCGGATAGTAAGCACAAACGATATCACTTACTGCACGGGTAGCTCTGGTTGCTATGGGCACGGTGGCATCAGCGGCCCTGTCTATTATGTTTTGAGCTCTTGTATCAATATCATTTCTTACTCCCGGTGCAACCGTAGCAGGTGCTGTCGCGCCTTCGGGACAAGTTATTCTTTGAACATTAGATAAATTTGTTGCAGATTGCTGTACCACATGAGTTAGCTCATGTGCCATCAATTTTTTACCGCTTTCACTATCGGGCGAGTACTGGCCGCTGTTAAATACAATATTGTTACCGGTAGTATAAGCCAGGGCATTGATGGATTGTGCAGATTTCGCAGCTACAGAATCAGTATGAATACGTACACTTGAAAAATCCTGACCAAAACGCGGCTCAAAAAAGCTTCGGCTACTTTGGGGCAGGGCCTGCCCTGATGAACCTAATGATCCAACGTAACTATCGAGCTCTTTACCTCCCTGTACTTCTCCAGCCGAACTTTCCTTACGATGCAATTTTTCTTCTTCCTCACAATGCTGACATTTGCGCTGAACAGTTGTTAAGGATGGCTTAAAAAAAGTGTTGTCATTCAGCGTAGGTTCACTCAGGCGCATAACCCGGTCGGCCATGTGATCAGCCTCCTGTTCATAAATATCGTTGGGTTGATTTATGGACAGTTTGGGTTGGAAAAAAAAATCATTCGCCTTATTTATTAAAGGGTTTGTTTCAGGAGGATGATATGCAGGGAGTGAATTTTTCATCTAAAAAAAGTAAATTGATGATTAAGGGTTTACAATATCTGTCATTGCTTTACTAACACGTCTGCTGGGCCTTGGTGTTAAACAAGGGGACATGATAAACCCACTGCCATGCCCAAGTCCCAGAAAATGCCCTGCTTCATGTGGAAGTCCCAGCCCATCCGCGCAAGGAGCATCAGCAATCAATGTATTACCTCCATTGGTTATTCCTCCGCTGCAACGATGATCCCCACCGCAAACCGGGGATGTCAGATCTCCAACACGAAATACGTTATAATTTACACCCGAGCCTAAAGCAGTAACAGTAGCCATTTCACCACCACCACTGCCATTGCTATCTACCTGGGCACCAAGATCGCCGGGAGCTACAACATCATTACTTGCACCACCGGTAAACATTACGTTTGATTGAAGTTGCCAAACATTGTTGAGCAAAGCCTGCATAACATTGGCAGCAGGGGTATGGTCAGAACAATGAGGGCCGCCGGCTGCCGCTGCGGCAGAATCACAAACATAATGGAATGCAACACTTCTATTAAGCTGGCTTTTAACCGATATACGCAATGTAGCAAGTACAGTAGCTCCTGCCATTGCTGTAATATTAGCTACACCTGCACTAATTCCATTAACCGATATACCTGTGGCAATGGCAGTTACCGTTGCCACGCCAGGTGTATCACTTACAAAAGTTGGAACAGAACCTGCAGGAGTTACGGTAACTCTTGCTATGCGGCGTTCGGTAACAGGAACAACTAACCAATTGGGCGCGACAGAATCATCATATCCGGCAAATTGTTGAGCAGGATCTTCAGAAAACACAGCAGCTGTGGCCGGCGCTGGAGCCGGAGCAGGTGCCGGTGCCGGAGCTGGTGCAGGCGCTGGAGCTGGTGCAGGAACCGGAGCAGGTGCTGGTGCAGGAACTGGTGTTGGCGCTGGTGTTCCCGACATACTGATATTAGCTACCTGGTTATTTAATTGCGAACCAAATTCATTGGTTTCGCCATGTGCAAATATGGTAATTAAGCCATCAGGAACACCGTTATTACGAAGCTCGTTTGCTACTGATAACGCCCTTGAACATGATAGTTGCCAATTCAATTCGTCGGTACCAGGCGTACTTGAATAACCATCTACACGTAAGACATCAGTACCTCCGCTGGCACTCCAGCTTGCAACAAAATTAGCTATATCAGTTCTCTGCGCTGGTGTCAATGTTGATGAAGATGTTTGAAATGAAGAACTTAACACACTTGGCGATGGGCTTGTATTGGCAACATCACATGCCATTGGGGGTATTGCAGCGGGGTTTCCGGCACGCTGGATCCTTTTGGTAGCCACACCACTCCCCTGTTGTACCACATGGGTAAGCTCATGAGCCATTAACCTTTTGCCGCTGTCACTTTCGGGCGAGTATTGCCCGCTGTTAAAAACAATATTATTGCCTGTGGTATAAGCCAGGGCATTTATGGATTGTGCCGATTTAGCGGCCACAGAATCGGTATGGACGCGTACATTTGAAAAATCCTGATTAAAACGTGGTTCAAAAAACTGACGGCTGCTTTCGGGCAGGGCCTGCCCCGATGAACCTAATGATCCAACATAGCTATCGAGTTCATTACTTCTCTGAACTTCATTAGCTGAGTTTTCCTTGCGATGCAATTTTTCTTCTTCTTCACAATGCTGGCATTTACGCTGAACAGTTAAAGGGTTTGGTTGAAAAAATGCCGCCCCGGCCATTGATGGCATAATCATACGCATAACGCGGTCGGCCATGGAATCGGCCTCCTGCTCATAACGGTCACCAGGTTCATTAACCGTAAGTTTAGGCTGTATAAGGGGTTTAAAAAAAGATGTCCTATTGTTAGGTTGACAAAGCGCTCCTCTTTTTTCGTTCTGATGATTACCGGGTATAAGCGAAGTCATTTCCATAAGCTTTACTTTTAAGAACATAAAATAACAAACCGGGCCGAATCACGATATATTACATCCACCCCGGAGTCTGCATCATGCAAGGTTGCTGTAACATTTAATTGTCCATCAGTATCAATATTAACAGGAAAAACTTTACCAAATGATGGTTCAAGTATCAGATTAGGCCCATTATATACAGGCTTAGTATCGGTTGAATGGTATAATACATTTGCGGGCTTACCAGTTGGTGTAAACGTAATATCAATACTTACAGGCCCTGGCTGAAAAGGTTGTGCATGAGGCGAGCTAATCCTGTCAACAAAAAACTCAACCCTTAAGGGGATATTAAAGCTCCGGCACGATGGCCATTTCATACAAGTACTTAACCCTGAACTTTCACCGGGTGTAGCGCTGCCAAAGCAATTACCTTTATAATCATCATCATAAACAATAATAGTAAGCAATTCTTTTGACCAGGGTTTATTTAACTGTTGCGGCGTTGCCTCCTCCTGCCGCTGAATAGCAGGTTTAAAAAAAGGGGCCTGTTTGCCGTCATCAACGGCATGTACGGCACTTGTGCCGTTTTTTATGAATTCATTTGTAAACATTCCCATCTTTTTTAATACCAGTCTACGTTTAATATTTGTTCCATCCACGGCAGGCGAATGGTTGAAAAGCCCCATGGAAGTTTACCTAACAGCACATCAACCGTTCTTTGTTCAACCGTTAGTAACCAGCCATTTTCCTTTGTTGTTAATTTCCCATCGCGTTCAAAAAATGTATTGCGCAAACCATCAACTGAGGTATTTTTTAAGGGTGCCCAATGATCTATGATAGCCTCCAATAACTTCTTCGATTCCATTTTTTCTTTCTTGCTTAATACTATGGAGGCCGGTAAGGTTTCATCCAGGGGGTAGCCGCATAAAATTTTCTGAAGTATCAGGTCAAATTCAGCAACTTCAACATTGCCTGTTGCTAAATAATGAAGTAGTAATACAGCCCGTTGGTGTGCTGTGTCATCAATAAATTTGCCATCAGCCAATAATTTTAGGCCTGTAAAAAAGGGAGCCAGGAAATAATGCAGTATTACTATTCCGCAGCTTTTTATATATAATTCATGGACGGTACTGGTATGCTTATTATTTTTTAATGAGGGATGAGAGGTTTTATCACCTTTTTCATTAGTGTAGTTTTGATTAGCCTGGTTCGGTTTATTGCCATTTTGATTAAACTTATGAGCCTGATCGGCTTCTTCTTGCTTTGACAATCCATTCCCGTCTCTATCGAGCTTGTTTATCTCCGTGTTTTTCTGATCCTCTACAGTGTAATTACCTTTAACCTTACCTTCAACCCTATCCTGCCCTGGCCTTTCCTGTGCTGTCATGAAAAGTTTAAGCTCCTTAAAAGCACTTTTAACTATGTTTGTTTTAAGCTGCTTATTTATCTCAGTTTCTTTGGATGCTGTAATATCATTCTCGGATATATTGAAATGGTCAGCCAGTAATTTTAGTGCCCTAAAAACCAATTCCATATCTTCTGCACCTGATAAAGCAGTATTGTTCCATAAAATAGGATCGTTTAATAAAGCATGGAAAATGTACTTCCATACTTCATCACGAACGGAGGGACGTTTCTTTAGGCAATTGCTAATTACAACACTAAGATCATCGTAAATAAGCCCCCATCCTTCATCTGTTTCGGGAGCAATGGTTAATAGTAACTTTTCTAAAAAGCTATCTGTAAACTGCAAAATAAGCCTTTGTAACACAACTGGTTTGGCTTTATAATTATCGCGTAACCAGTTAAAGAGATATTGATTTTTATTTCCGGAAAAACTTTCCAAAATTTCATTTTCCCAATCGGTTATTCTTTTTACAGAACTATACCAGGGCAAATGACCATGCTCGAGAAAGTAAATAAAGGATTTTACCAACGACTGTACACCGCTTAATACCTCTTCACTATTTGCATCATTTAACTTATCTTTTTTTGATGATAGATTTTTGCGCAACTCTTGAATAAAATGGTCTTTAAATTCCTGTTCAAAGTTTTGCGGATTTATGTACCCCAAATCGAGCTTCAAAGTATCAATACGTATAACATCGTCAGACGGGAACAGCTCATCAAAAACAGCCTCCATATTGCCGGGTAATTCATTTTGCATCAACGCGCTCACGCGATTTTGAAAAGCAAACGCCTCCTCCTTTTTGGGAAGGTTCAACGTGACCTTTTGCTTATGAATAATATGCCTCGACATCTGAAATTATTTATAGACTATTAAACAGTTTATTTTTTCTTCTTTCTACTAACAAGCTTTTCGACTCTTCCTGCGCTTTTAACCGGATCTATATTGGGTTCAAATAAACCATTAGCAGAAATATGCAGAATTTTAACATTCTCCTCTGATTGGTGGCAATTTCCATTTGATACCATTAGTGTTACCTTAACTTCCTTTTCACCGGCTCTTGGGTCAAATTTTATGGTTACGGCAGCAATGCCCACTGGTGATATATCCTGTACTATCCAGTCCGGATCAAAATTCCATTTATAAGTAAAGCTGGCATCCTGATCTTTTGGAATAAATTTTGCCATTATAACATTATCAGTAATGCCCGAATCAAATGTAAACTCGTTACCAGGAGTAGGAAGTACGGTAACTTCAAACGGATCAGAACTAACACCATTTACAGTATAAATTATGGAGTATTTGCCCTTCCCCGCGGTTGCCGGAGTAAAGGTTAGGTTTTTACCATCAAGCCCTGGTACCGTATTAMAAGTGCCGTTGGGTTCAGATACTTTAATTGGTTCGGGATTTGCATTATTATCACAAAAGGTTGATTCCATGGTAATAGTAGGTTTTTTCTGCACTGGCGGAGGTGGCTCTTTCTCAGACATAATATAGGCTACCGGCGGACAATCCGAACAGCACAGATATGGAATATAAAAATCTGCAATAACAGCGCCATTGGCTACCTGATATTTGGAGGTTGCCGCGGCCCGTCCTACTAAAGCGTTTATAAGGCTCTGTTTTTCTGATTCAGACACATCCTTACTATCAGTGAGGATCTTTTTAAATCTGTTAATGGTATTTTCATCCAGATCTGCTGCTGTAGAAACGCGGGCCTTTTCTGCAGGGGCGGCAGCCATCATTCTTCTTTTTTCACTCGCTACATCTGCAGCCCTGGCAATTGGTGTATCTGTTATAACTGCACCAGCATCATTAAATGTACGCCCCGGGGCGGTTGCAGGTATATTTTTATAAACCAGTACCAATGTACCTCCTTTTGGTACACCTGCTTTGTGTTCAAGCCCGGGATGGTTTTTGTAATAATTTAAAAAGGTAAGCTGCTGCAGGTATTGAGTAAGCCTGTTGGTGTATTCATTCTTTAATACCTGTAAGCGTTCATCAATACAGATGTTGGTTAGTACTCCAAACTCTTCAACTAAAAGATCAAGTTGATAATCTTCAATGAATGTTATCGCTGTACTATTTGCATTACCTGTGTTTTTTACCGTGAGGGCTATTAATGAATTAATGGCCAAAGTGGTGTACCGTATATAATTTTGATATAGCACTTCAAACTTATCCATATCAATACCAGAAATAGTATTAGTATTTAAAGTATACATCAGTTCCTCAACCGTATCAATAAACTGGAAAAAGTAATAATAAATAGCAGTAAGCGGATCATTTGAATTTATAGTTACCGGGTTGGTGAACACACCTGTGTTACTTAATGAGCTTAAATATCCGCTACCGATAGTATTGGGCTGGGCCGGACAATATTTGCGTAAAAAATCGCCTTTTTTATAAGCTTTGCTCAGTAACATTAACGGTTCAACCCCAAAGGCGGCCTGTAATTTAAAATCCGAGAATTTTATAGCATCTGCCGCAGGCGCCGTTGATATAACTCCGGGTGGCGGTGGGGTTGTAGGTGTTCTGGCTGGCGTATAAGGCATTTTTGAAATAAAGCAAAAGGTAACATGTATCTTACACATTGCTTCGCTAACTATAAGGTCATAATCTGTTTCCAGATCCCGAATGTTACAGTTAGGCAGCGTTGCCGTGCCGCTTAACTGTTCAGCAGAAATAGCTACCACATCAAAAGGCAGGTTATAATTTAAACGCTGGCTAAGAATGTTGGATAAAACGGTTTGATGGTTTTGCCCGATATGCCCTTCAACCCTGAAGAAATTATAGGGTTCAATATCATACAAAAGGGGCTTTACTACAGCGATATTAGTGTTATACAGACTGGCATTATAACTTAAATTAAAATCAGCATAGCCATGGCTGGTTTTATAATGGCTCCATGATTTATATAATTCATTGCCTGCTTTGTTTACTGTATAATAATATGGGATGGCCCTTTCAGAAAGTGGTGAAAACTCGTACTGGCTCGGGGTAATCCTTATGGCTGTTTGGCTTAAGATCCCTTTACTTTGAGCTATGAAATTACTCACCAATAGCATCATACGTTTAAACAACAGTATCACCTCGGCCGATTCGGTACCCATTTTTGAAAACAAAGGAGAGTAAATAAAATAGTTGCGATTGCTATCCCTTACATAAGCATTGGTAGCCAGCGAAGCATCGCCCAGAATTAAATGGAGGGGGAACAGGTTTTCATCGGGGCAACAAGTTGAAATGATGTTTGATACTTTTATTAAAAACTCATAATAGGCTTTGATCAGGTCATCAATAAAATCATAAAAATACTCAATGAGTACCGGGCTCTGTTTCAGGATCAGCGCGCGGTATTTCTTCAGATCGTCGGTCAGTGTGATGAACGGGTTTGAGCTTACTTTTAAAAC
>NZ_JBFUJG010000170.1:0-9329 GCF_056401495.1 Mucilaginibacter sp. P4_E8 | reverse complement strand
CCGGTAATACATCGCCATTAATAGTATTGGATGGGGTTATTTATCCTGGCCAGCTTGCTGATATCAACCCTAATGACATAGCATCAATTGATGTACTGAAGGATGCAAGTGCGCTTGCCGTATATGGTTCAAGATCAGCAGCCGGTGTGGTTGCCATCACTACAAAAAAGGGCAAAAACGGCCCGCCGGTTATTACACTTAATTCCAATTTTGGTATAGCACAATTAGAAAAAGAGCAAAAAGTATATGGCCCTGAAGGGTTTTTAGACTGGCGTGCAGATGTAATGAGAAGCATCAACGTCAACAACCCTGGTTATCAATATACTGACCCCAGAAATTTACCTGCCGGTGTTACATTGCAGCAATGGATGGATTTAACAAAAGCCACCGGCGACCCGGTTGATCAATGGTTAAGCAGACTTGGTTTAGTAGCAAATGAAAGAGCTAATTACACAGCCGGCAAAACAGTTGATTGGTTTGATAAGGTTTTTCGTAATGGTTTCAGGCAGGATCATACGGTCAGCATGTCGGGCAAAAGGGAGGATGTTAGTTACTACATGTCATTAAACTATACCAATAATCAAAACCTTATTGCCGGGGGTAAATATAGTAATATACGCGCCCGCTTAAACCTGGAAGGACAGGCCACCAAGTTTTTAACCGTTGGTATTAATGCACAGTATGCAGTAAGAGATGAGAGCGGCCTTCCAACTATTAGTAATGTTACTGATAATACGGTTGACCGAACCCATACCACCGAAGCCGACTGGACCCAGATCACCAATAACTCTCCTTATGGCGATTTTTATAACCCTGATGGTTCATTAAGAAGGATACCAACCGACGATGCCGGGCTAAACGCCAGGAACCCCTTTTTAAATAATTATTACGATGAAAGTATGAATGTGCAAAATACACTGTTTGCAAATTTGTATGCCAGGGTAACATTGCCATTGAATATTACTTTTCAAACAAATTTTACACCCAGTTTTGACTCCTACCGTAATTTTTATCACAGTTCATCACATAACCCCAATGTAACTGTACCAGGCGGTCAGGCTCAAAGGTCAATGGAAAACCGGTATAACTACCAGGTAGATAACTTGCTCAAATGGAACCAGACCTTTAATAATATTCATAATATTGATGTTACCTTATTGGTTAATACAGAAAAATACCAATCATGGCTCACCAGGGAAACCAATGAAGGTTTTAGTCCTGATGACGACCTGAGTTTTCATAACCTTAGTGCAGGTAATAAACCAACAGCCAGCAGCGATGACCGTTACTCCACTGCCAACGCATACCTGGGTCGTATTGGCTACACCTTAATGCAGCGTTATTTGCTTACTGCTTCCATACGGCGGGATGGTTATTCGCTCTTCGGACAAAGGCATCCGAGCGACAACTTTCCATCAGTAGCAGCAGGCTGGATATTTACCGATGAGGAATTTATGAAATCAAATAAGTGGCTAAACTATGGAAAGCTACGTTTATCATACGGGGTTAACGGTAACCGTGATATAAGAGACGCTACAGGTACTGTTGACCCTAACAGGGCGCTGGCCGTAATCACGAATGAGAAATATCCAACGGTAACGCCGGGTGGTACAGCCACTGCAAATGCCGCCCTTTACATCAGCAGGATGGCAAGCCTTGAATTAAAGTGGGAACGAACCACTTCATTAAACGCTGGTATTGATTTCACGATCTTTAACAACCGCTTAAATGGTTCAATAGATGTTTATAATAAAAAAACAACCAACCTGCTTGTCCAAAGAGCATTGCCAGATGTGGCGGGCTTCTCAGATCCTAATAACGCCGGCAACAGGGGTGTTATATCAAATATAGGCGAAGTAAACAATAAGGGGTTTGAATTTAACCTTACCAGTAAAAACATAGCATCAAGTAATTTTATCTGGAGCAGTACGCTTAACTTTTTTTTAAACCGCRATACCATCAAACATTTATATGGTTTAGCTAATATTATTAACGCCGACGGAACCACAAGTCGTGTTGAAAACAGTGATAAGGCCAATGGCTGGTTTATAGGAAAAGATATTAACGCGGTATGGGATTATAAGATATTAGGGGTTTGGCAAACCAATGAAAAGGACCAGGCCGCCCTATACGGTGCTGTACCAGGCGATTTTAAGCTTCAAAAGCTGGTAAACAGCGGCCCTAACCAATATAAATACACTGATGATGATAAACAGTTTTTAGGTTCAAAGTCGCCAAGATTTACCTGGACCTTACGCAATGATTTCAATATCTATAAAAACTTTGATTTTTCCTTTTTGCTGCTTTCAAACTGGGGTCAGCTCAGGCAATATAACCAGGCTATAAATAATCAGGGTGGTGTAAGTATTTCAAGAACATCCTCATATATACAGCCATACTGGACACCGGCTAATCCTATAAATGATTATGCCCGCTTAAATTCAGGCTCAAGTGGTACCACTATCAATGTATGGCGAAAAGCTTCGTTTATACGGCTTAATACAGTTTCAATAGGCTATAACTTTCCTAAAACCTGGCTTACGCCTTTAAAAATACAAAGTGCAAAATTATATGCTAACGTAACCAATGCCTCGGTATATGCCCCCAGCTGGGATTATTGGGATCCTGAAAATGACGGACCAACTCCAAGGTATATATCAGTAGGCGTAAACGTAGTATTTTAAAAATTGAACTGATGATCATGAAAAAGATAAATAAAAAAATAGCAGCAATTGTTACTTTAACAGCATTGTTGATTACAGGGAGCTGTAAAAAGGACTTTTTAAAACCTAAGGATCTTTCTGACTTTACTCCGGATCTTACCTATAACTCTGTACCTGCCATGCAGGCAGCGCTTAATTATCTGAGTAAGAATTTAAGAGCAGAGTTTTTTGGCGACTCGGCACCGATGCTTACTGAGTCTATTTTTTCGGATGTTGCCGTTGAGGGCACTACAGATAAAACAACGCCAGCCCAGGATCTGAATGTGCGCATCACCCCTACCGCTAATTTGAACAGTGATGATTATAACRAAATTGGCTGGTATTGGCGACAATGGTACCAGGGAGTGCGCTATGCCAATACGATCATATCGCGTATTGATAATGTTAAATATACATCTGATGCACAGCGAAATTTGATTTTAGGCACCGCATATTTCCATAGGGCTTATTGCTATTACCGCCTGGTTCATGAGTTTGGTGATGTACCCTGTCCCATTAAAGAAGAAACAGTTCCTAATGTTGCTTATGCTACGGTAAAACGTGAGGTGATACTTCAGCAAATGAAAACTGATTTGGAGTTTGCTCAGCAATGGGTAACCGATGGCGGCAATAAAGGTGATGTTACCAAGGGAGCCGTTAACCACTTACTTACCAAAGTTGATTTGGCTTTGGGTAAGTTTGATGATGCCATTGCAGCTGCAAGTTCTGTAATAAACAGTGGCCCTTATCATTTAATGACTGGCCGTTTTGGAAGTACCGGCGCTGATGCAAGCAAGAATGTTATCTGGGACTTGCATCGCCCGGATAATAAAGCTATTGCTGCTAATACCGAGGCTTTATACCTGGTAATTGACAGAGATAACCTGGAAGGTAACACTGCCAATGGCTCACAACTCATGCGTAATTGTACGCCATTTTATTCTCAGGCTAATACGATACTTACGCCAGGTAAAAACAAAGCAGGAATAGTTGACGCGGTAACGGCCGAAATTCCGCTTACACTTTATTACGGCAGGGGAATAGGCAGGTACAGGGGAACACCATATAGCACACAATACATCTGGACAGACAATACCGATTTAAGACATGCTCCCGGAAACTGGATAAACATGACCGACCTGGTTTATAACAACCCGGCTTTAAAATCAGGTTCAAACGCAGATCCCGACTGGTATGGCAAGCACCTGGAACAATGGACAAAAGACAACGTAGCTACAAGATTTATAAATGGTCCCCGGGATACCATACGCTGCTGGTTTGGCTGGCCTCATTATAAGGTATTTATAAGTTCAACTAATTTAGCTACTGATAAGTATTGGAGTCCGCCACGTGGCACCAATACTGACTGGTATGTGTTCCGCTTAGCCGAAACATATCTGTTAAGAGCCGAAGCATATGTATGGAAAGGCGATCTGGTGAATGCAATGGCCGATTTGAATGTAGTTAGGGCACGGGCGCAGGCAGCCCCGTTAACCGACCCCAGTAAGGTTAATATAGGCACCGTACTTGACGAGCGGGCCAGGGAGCTTTATTGGGAAGAGCCCCGCAAAACCGAGCTCACCCGTATGGCCTATATTTTTGCCTTAACCGGTAAAGCATCATACAGCGGCAAAACATACAACCGGACTAATTTTTCTGAATCCAACTTCTTTTATGATCGCATTATTGAAAAGAATGATTTTTATAATAAAGGGGTAATTACCAATTCAGGAAACACCTTTACCATATCGCCATATCATGTTTTATGGCCTATACCCAATAGCGATATTCAGTTAAATATCAATGGGCATATCAATCAAAATAAGGGATACTCAGGCTCAGGAAGTAACGTTCCGGCATTGGATAAAATTCCATAGTTTACCTATAATGCGGATAAAGCCATTAGGGCTTTATCCGCATTATTTAAACCGGTAAGGTTTGCTTTCATTGTTTATTAAACTCAAATAATAAACATTTTAAAATGTTATCAACAGCACAATAAATTATTGATTAACATACAATTACAAAGCAGCATAACAGTTATTAACACTACCGTGTTAATAAACATCCCGGCTATAAGCTCATATGTACCTTTTCATATCAAGTAGGCCTCGTATGTGATTTTATATCAAATGTCTCTTCTAAACCGGTCCGGTTTCGCTTACAACTATCAGCATATATAAAATGCTATTAAAATAGTTTTCACAATTACCTTGTTTTGTTGTTAGTCAATAAATAAGTTATCAGTGATGAAGAATTTCGAAGTAGTAATAGGCCACGGCAAAGAATCTGAGGTGTTTGATGTAAGGGATAATAAGGACCATGGTAATGGTAAATGCCAGTTTGAGGTATTTCGTAATGAAGCTATAGTACTGAGCTTAGAACCGGAAGGTCCTTATCTACGCACATGCAGCAATCCCGGCAACCTGGCCGAGGAAACAATTTATCAGATCATCGCTAAAATAAAATTAAACCGACTATAGCTAAGCTGCGTAGTTTTATTAATCAGCAGGTTTTTTACCCAGAGCAAAATCTTCAGGCATTAAAAAAACCCTCAAAATTTAATTTGAAGGGCTTAAAAGTGTGGGAGTTACTGGGTTCGAACCAACTTCCTTAAATTTGATTTCTTGAATAGTTTAAAGAATGAATCTACCTTTAACTGACAATATATCATTAAGGGCGTTCTTACCACGCGAAAATCCTTTGATTCGGCGTGCGAAAATAATTTCTCCATGAGGTTTTCCTTATAGATATCAGCCTCAACGGGGGTAAAATATGGCTTCGAAATATTTTTTATTTCAAAAAGATTAATACAATCGCTGGCAGGTGTTTGCCTGTTAGGAGCGGCTAATCCAAGCCATGACTCATAATAATATCTAAAATCGGATATTTCAGGCGCAGTACAACTTGCTAAATATCTGCCTTTAGCATACCAGAAATTATACCAGATCCATCCGTGTTCTGATGAAAATAAACCAACTTTATTTATTCCTTCCTTGTTCAAAAGCTGGATGTTTTTCCTCCAATTTTCAAAGGTTTTTGTAAGCAACATTATTTCCTGAAGAGATCGTGAATGCAGGTTATGGGTCATCCCCTTACTATGAAAATATATGAAATTATTATCGGGATATTGTATTGCTAAGTCATATAAAAGTTTAATTGCAGGATACTCAAATTGATTGTTATACGAGGCGCTAATTATAGCGGCAGGTACTATGTTATTAATTAGCACTTTTATTTCTTCAAGGTAATTATTACTATCCGTAACATGAATATACAAATCGGCCTCTGATAATATACCATAGCTTTTCAATTGATATAATTGGCCTGAAACTATGGCGCGCCAGTTTGAATTTGGACTTGTGTATATATAATATATGATCTTTATTCTATTAATTTTGTTTGTCAGATCAAGTTTTATATTTTCAATATATTCGTCTTCTGCTATATTGAAAACTTGATCATTGACCGATATTTGCAGGTAGTTTCTTTTGTTATTGCCAACTTTACCAAACAGCGTATCAAAATTAGTATGTTTTGGAATTTCAATTATATTACCATTCAAATACCTCTTAACTTTGTCGGTAACATCGATAACATCGGAAGGTAACATATCAATATTAAACTTTCCATACAAGGCATTCATTTTTAAAGACGATAAGGTTTATAAACAAAATAATATAATTAGTTTCTTATATATAACAAGAAGCTAATGCAATCATAGTAATAACATATATATTATATTTTTATTATGACTGTTATTATTTAAATAAAATAATGCATCAGAAAGAGCCTATTAGCCGGGGAAATCAACAAAAAACCCCTCAGAATTTAATCTGAAGGGTTTAAAAGTGTCGAGGGTTATTTATTTTTACGCTTTCTTTTCTGTACCATAATTGACCATCCAGCATACCCCGTATTTATCTTTAAAGCTGCCAAAATAATCACCCCAGAACTGATCCTGCATGGGCATTTCCACCTCGCCACCCTCCGATAAACCTGCAAATAATCGGTCTGCTTCGCCTTTGCTTTCCGGGCTGATGCAGATGTAGTTGTTATTGCCTACTACCAATTTTTGCCCCATAGAAGGCATAGTGTCCGAAGCCATTAGCACATCGCCACCTGTTATTGGCAAGGCAACATGCATCACCCGGCCTTTTTCTGCTTCAGTAATATTTTCGCAGCCCGGCGCTTCACCCATTCTCATAACACCTCCTGCAAACTCACCACCGAAAACGGATTTGTAAAAAATGAACGCTTCTTCGGCATTGCCGTCAAAGTTCAGATACGAATTCAATTTTGCCATGATAATTATTTAAAAAAGTTATTTTATAATCAATTCACAATGCAGCAAACCTGCTGCTTAATAGCCTAAGCCATCATCCATCTCATATTTTACGGCTCCATAATCCAACACCTTACGCATCAGGCCTAGTTGCCCGAAAAGATAGCTTTCACGATCTATGCACATACCCAGCATGTTCAGCTTGTTCTCTTCTACATAAGAAACATTCATCCCGAATTCATGGGCCTCCACAAGTTCCGCCTCCTCCACGGATAGTAACTTTTGATATAACAGCGGTGATATCTTATGCCATTCCTTTTTTAGCTCATCAAGCGACGGATATTTGGCATTTATATCCAGCGCTTTTGCATCCTTAAACAGATCTTCGTTCGGATCTTTCCCTGGAATACCCAAAACGCCAGCCAGCCAATACCGGCAGTTAACCAGGTTCCCCGCCATCCAGGCTAAATGGTTGGTTTTATTTTCAATACGCGTTTGGGCATCCTGTTCCCGAACACCATACAGCATGTTGTTAAACATCTGGCTATGCATACGGTAAGCCGGGATAACGATTGTCAGTGATTTAGCTACGGGCTTTTCCATTGTGCTCCTTTTATAAAATTAAAGTTTACTGTTCTGAGAGTTCCTTTACTATTTCCAGGCCTTTGGTAAAGCCATTGTTCATCATCTCTTCCCATTCTTCTCCTGCTTGTACAGAAGCTTTAAGGGTGGTAATACCGTTGTTTTCGGAAAGGTGATATTCTTCTAAGGAGCCCGCCCAGCTCTTCACTTTTTCACTGGAGGTATCTTCTTTTCCATCTATTACTTCGCCCAGGTGCTCAAACACAATTTTATGTGGTTCGTTCTTAGCCTTTAGGGTACTCACCATGCCGTTGCCTTTAGTATCCAGAAAAAGTGTTTTCCCGCCTATTTTCCAATCACTTTGCATAGTAGAGCCGCCGTTAGGATTAAAGGGGCCTGTCCATTGGGAATATGTGGCTTCATTCCAAAGCGTATCCCAAACTTTTTGGGCCGGTGCTTTGATTTCTTTTGTGTACTGTAACGTTTTCATAAGCTTATTTTTAAGGGCTTTGTGTTTTATTACAACAAAATTATAGTATAATACAAGAGGCCGTGAGGCATAAAAAGACAATTTAAGGGGTAGATTGCGACATTATTCAATCGCGGCCGATGAGATACACCAAATATGCTTACCCAACCGCTTTATCACATATGAACAGTTTTTGGGCGTGGATGGTTTTTATTTATGCAGATTTCTTTAGCACATCAAAGTTTGGGTCGCGTGTTGTTAGCCACAAGTCTGAATTATTCCTCAAACCATATATGGAAAAGAGCTCTTATTTAGAKTTTACCTTATATCGAACCATTTCCTTGTTGATTTGCGGTTAATAGCGGATTTGAACCAATAAATTATTTGCTATATTTATTTGCAATGATTATTAAAATTATATTTATCTAAAATTATAAGGCAATTAATTTAATGATCACTCAGGAGCACATAGACAATTTTAGTAGTGAATTGACGAAGATTTTAAATTCCGAACTTCGACTTGGTAACGAAATTGTTGAAACCTCCAAAGGTTGGCCGAACGAAGAAACTATTATGGTTTTTCTAAAATCCCCATTTATTGGGTGTTACAAACTTAACGATATCGATTATCGGGACATCAATGATATCCACTATTGGAAAGCTGAGTATTTTGACAAGTCGACAAATCATGGGCTTGCCTGCAAATTTGATATGACTAAACCGACCAGAAGAAACCAACAAAAAACCCCTCAGAATTTAATCTGAAGGGTTTAAAAGTGTGGGAGTTACTGGGTTCGAACCAGTGACCCTCTGCTTGTAAGGCAGATGCTCTGAACCAGCTGAGCTAAACTCCCTTGCTTTTGGGTCTGCAAATATAGAAGTTCTAATCTATTCCTCAAAAAAATATTTTTATTTTATATTAAGCAACTGACAATTAGGTAATTGAATTTTTTAAATGTTTATTCCTCTCTTTTTTGGGCGCCTTACATGGCTATATTTTGACCTGGGCGTGGGTCTTCGGGTAGTATTTCCATCCTGGGGTAGTGAGAGTGTTTTATCAGAATTGAAGCCAAAACACAAGAATGTTTGCACACAGTTTGCACAAACAGAGTAACCATAACACAAAAAACATGGTTACGTACAAAGTATTATTAGATGAAAGACGAGCAAAGTCAGATGGAACCTATTCAATTATTATAAGAATTACTTGCGATAGGAAAGTAAGCACTATTAATTCTGGTGTTCATATTCAAAAAGAATATTGGGATAATAAAAGTCAGAGTATAAAAAG
>NZ_JBFUJG010000169.1:0-9485 GCF_056401495.1 Mucilaginibacter sp. P4_E8 | reverse complement strand
AAAGATACAGATGGGAAAAATGCCCATCTGTTATCTGCCGGAAAACGAGAGGATGCATCATATCTGGCATTTGCCTCCAGCAGATATTTTTCCTGATAATCGTAATTTAATCGTCCGTAGTATGAGTGTAATGCATAAATATTGCTTGTTCCGTTGGCTAATTGTGATGATATGGGCCCCGCGTCAACTTCCTGCAGGGTATTGGTAGCAAAAGGCAAATTGCGGATGCCTTCTAAATTTTGTGATTTATTATATTCAACCTGAGTACCGGCCAGTAATTTGAAGTTGTGCTCGTTATTGATTGACCGGGTATAGGTAAGCTGTGTATAAGCGATTGGGTAAAAAGAATTGTTATCGGTTACATCAATACCTTGTCCGTTTACATCAAGCGTACGCTCAGGCGCGTCTGCAGGTTGTGCAAACCAGTTGTATTGGTAAATTACGGGCTTAAAATCAGTGGTTTTATTAAAATCAAAGTTAAAACCGGCATTGGTGCGCCATTCCAGGCCCTTCAACAGGCGAATATTTAAGAAGAAACTGCTTTGAATGTAATAGTCGTTTTGCTTATTGATAGCATTCTGGGCAATAGCTATCGGGTTTTTATTGGGTGTTTGAACGCTTGGAAACAMCGAATTTACATACCTCCCACTACCGTCAGGCAATATAGGACCATATAAAGGAGTTTGTGACAGTGCCGATAAGAACTGGTCCTGGCTGCCTCTTGAGGTAAAACCTCTTTCGCTATAATTTAAAGTAATATTTGAACCAAATGTTGCCCATTTATTTAATTTAGAATTCAGGTTAAACTGCAGGTTGTATTTTTTATAATAATACCCAAGCATAACATCGGGCTGATCAACAAAGCCTAAACCTACATTATAGGTAGTGCCATTACTACCACCACTTATACCCAAATGATGTGTTTGTACCTTTACTGTGTTAAATATGGCATCAAGCCAATTGTAATTTGGATATAACTTAGGATCTGAAGGATTTTGATAAAGTGCGATTTGAGCATCCGTAAATTTGTTGGGATAGTTTGAATTAGCGGCTGCCTGGTTCCATAGGGTCATGTACTGTGCCGAATTATAGATCAGATCAGTAGGTAATGCGGTTGGCCTGGTTATCCCCAGGTTATAATCATATGAAAGTTGCATTTTACCTTCCTTGCCCTGCTTGGTAGTTACCAGTATAACACCGTTGGCCGCACGGGTACCATATATTGATGCCGATGCCGCGTCTTTTAATACAGTTACTGATTCAATGTTTTGCGGGTCGAGCGCGGTAAGGCTCCCGGGTAAACCATCAACTATAACAAATGGCGAATTACCCGCGCCGCTAAAAGTACCGTTACCCCTTACACGCAACGTTGTACCTTCATTACCTGCCTCACCTGATCCCTGAACAACAGACAATCCGGGCAGTTTTCCCTGTAGCAATTGTGTAGGATCAGTTGCTACCCTTTTATTTAGTTCGGTACCCGAAACCGTAGCAACAGCGCCTGTTAAATCGGCTTTCTTTTGTGTTCCATAGCCAACCACAATTACCTCACTCAGGTTATTGGTAGCATCCTTCATCGTAACGTTGATCAGTTTCTGGCTACCAACCGCTACTTCCTGCGGTTCAAAGCTCACGTAGGTAAATACCAATATGGCGCGTTCATCAGGTACTTTTATAGTATAATTCCCTTGTACATCAGTAACCGTACCCGCTGATGATCCTTTTATTTTCACATTAACACCTATTAGTGGCTGTCCTTTTTCATCAACCACTTTACCCTGAATATCAATACTGGCTTTTACATCAGTTTTAACGGTTTCCTCTTTTTGTTTAATAATTATGGTTCCCTGTATTATCTTATAAGTAATAGGCTGATCGCGAAAACAGGCATTTAACGCATCTTCGATCTTTGCGTGATCCATATCAAAGTTCATTAGCTTGATACGCGACAGATCAGGCTTTACATTAACCAGGATAAGATGATACCCACTTTGTTTTTCAATGGATTCCAGGACCTTTTTGAGCGATACGTTCTTTTCATGAAGCGTAACAGTTTGACTGAAACTTTTAGCGCTTACACTGGCAAAGGCGGTGATCATGATGATGGCAATCAATTTCATAATCAATAAAACTTTAGTTATAGCGGGGCATCTGCCCGGTATGGACTTAAAAATGAATTTCATACTTTTGTACGGTTTGGGTTAACGTCTAATTTTCAATTATGCTGTCAGGGATAATTGGTTTGCCCAGATACAACCGGGTGAGTGTTACAGCACTTCCCGGTTTTTTAGCATCGTTCTAATAAAAAGCGTATTATATACAGATACTGCTATAATTACGCGCGGAATATGTTTCCTTTATGGTGTGGCGGGTATTCGTTCTCTCATCATTTTTTAATTTAATTGAATAATTGGTTATAGTTTATGATATGGGTTAATCTTCTCACACATTAACCCGGTCATTTAGTTATGATTACTTTTTTGCCGTTGACATTAAAGTTCAAACCGGCATATTTTAATATATTGATGAATCCATAAAAATCAACCCTGCGCGACATTTGGCCGCTAAACTGAATTTCAGGGATCTTACCTTCATATACTACGTCAAAGTCATACCATCGCGAGGCCTGTTGCATTATGCCTTTGATGTCTGCATTTTTAAACATAAACAGGCCATTCTTCCACGCAATCTCTTCATCAATACTGATATCGCTGGTTATTTTTTGCTGTCCAAGATCATCAGTTATGGCTTGTTGCCCTGGCTTGATCACGTTAATCGCTGTCTGCGACTGCACCCTGACGGCACCTTCCAGCAATGTAGTTTTACTGCTTTTTTCATCATCATAAGCCTTTACATTAAAATGAGTGCCTAAAACCTGCACTTCTGTCTTGTCGGTTTTAACAACAAATGGCATACGGGCATTTTTGGCAACTTCAAAATAAGCCTCGCCGGTTAAATACACCCTTCGCTCGTTCCCTGAAAACGCAACCGGATACCGTAAAGTAGAGGCAGAATTCATCCAGATCTTTGATCCATCGGCCAATATTAACTGATACTCGCCCCCACGCGGAACTATAATGGTGTTGTATACAAGTTTTTGGTCTTCAGCAGATTGTTGTTTATTATTTTTATAGGCAAGCACATTATTTTGGTTGGATACAGCAGTGCCATCATTTTCTTTTAAGGATAGGTTTGAATGTTTTTTAAGCGATACTTTTTCGCCATTGCCCAGCACCAATATAGCGTGGTTACTCCCCGGATGAATTTGCTCATGGGCTATGGATTGGTTAGCAGTGTTTTTTGCCTGCTTACTGTATTCGCGATATAGTAACATAGAAGCGGCTGATACCAATACAACAATAGCTGCATATTTTAATAATGGCAGATAGTTAAAGCGTTTTTTTTCTTCCTTTATATCCAACCTTTCCTGAAGTTTTTCCCAGGCTTTGTCATTATCAAATGAATTCCACAGCTCCATCTGTTTTTCGAGATAAGCAGGATTAGTTAATTTTTTAAAATGCGCACGGTTATCGGCACTTTCCTTTACCCATTCCTTTAACCATAAGTTCTCTTCCGTCGAGATATCGCCGTTTAAGAGTTTGCTGATCAATTCAGCAACATAAAAGTCATGATCGTTTTTTTCCATTTGATACTATACAAACAGCTATATGCGCCCAGCGGGTGACAGCTGATGAAAATTTTTTATTTTTTTTGAAAAGATTGAGCCCGAGGGGTATCGGAAAAACTATCTCTTGAGCGATAGCGAAAACCCTTATAGTGTTCATATGTACACCCGTGAACGCTCATGAACACTAATCAATATCTGATAATCAAGCATTTGAGATTATGACTGTACTGACAAAATACTGCACTTGAGGTACACCTGGGGCGCGCCAATGCATGATATCAGCCGAAAAGAAAATGGTCTTGTTATAAAACTTTGGACATTAAAAGTACCAAAGCAGTTGGAGAGTGTTTTAATATTTCGCGCAGGATACGCAGGCTCCTAACCTTTTGTGTTTTAACCGTATTGATAGAAACGTTCAAATAATCTGCAGTTTCCTGGTTACTAAGCCCTTGAAAATAGCTAAGATAAATTACCTTTCTATAGCTTTGAGGTAATTGTTGTACAGCCTGTTGAACCTCTTCTAATACTTCGGCTTCAATTAAATGGTAAATAATATTTGTTTCATCGATCTCTTCAACCTGATCACTTTCAAACTTATCAACAATTTTTTGGTGCTTATAAGTATTGATACAACTGTTTTTTGTAGTTAAGTACAAAAAGGCCTTTATAGCATTCAAATTATTAAAGCTATGCCGGCGTTCCCATAATTTTATAAAAGCATCCTGAACAATATCCTCAGCACAATCTTCATTTACAATGCCAGCAGCAAAATAACAGATCCGCTTATAAAACATGTTAAAAACATGATTAAAAGCTTCCTTATTGCCATTTTGGAATGCCGACATTGAAATTGTTTCGGGCATAAGTGTTAGATTTTTAAGTTTATCAATGTTAAAATTAAACAATAAAATTAGTGTTTAGCATTTTGACCTGCATCGGCCAAATTAAGCGCATGTGGTGTAACCGTCGTATTGCTTACCTCGTCAGCCCCTATATCAAACGGCGCAACCCTTGCCTGCCCGTCCATATCAACAGTAACCTCCGGGTATGATCCTGAAGCGTGGTCAACAGCAGGGCTTCCCTGCTGAATATGATAGGTACCCGCAGCGGTTTTAACTAATTTGGGATCAACCGTAGTATATCCTTCTGACGGAATATTACCAATGTCCTTAACATGAAACACTATATTTCCCTGCCATTTTGAATCCGTATACGGCCCCGATATAGAAGCTGCCGGTCCACCACCCTGGATAATGTTATTAGCAATGGTAATATGGGTAGCCCCCATACCGTTCTTACGGCCTGTTTGAACAATATTATCTTTATTATTAACCAATGTATTAAAAGCGATCAGCACCCTGTCTGGCCGGTCATGAGCGGTTAGCTGTGCGCCATCTGCCACTTCACCATCACCGTTACCAACCATAATGGCGGTACTGCAATTCTCAAAATAATTACTGTAAATCAGATGATCATCACCAAAGATCCTAAGTCCGGGAGTGTTAAAAAAGTAATTTCCATAAATCAAACTTTTGTTACCATGGCGTAAAGTAAATTGTGCCGGGCAATCGCGAATGGTATTATACCGGAGTGTTACGGCTGATGCTTTAACTGAGATGAGTTCATTTTCACCTTCGCACCGTTCAAATAAATTGTATTCAACTATGCTGTTACTTAATGATAAGCTAAACCCGCTTAGACCAAATTGAAGGGCTTCGGCACCGTTTTTACCACCCTGGCTGCTAAAATTATTGAAATAATTATGATGAATATGTAACCTTTCGGCAATTTGTTTACCCTCGCCACGTATGGCTATAAACCGGCCGAGCGCATTTTTATTTTGAAAAGTATTATAATCAACCTCCTGATCGCTACCCGCAACAGTCAGGTCCTCGCCAACACCCGGGGTTTCAAAAACATTTTGTGTAAACCGGCAAAAACTTGTACCTATACCCGTTTTAGCCCTTGATGCTGCATGGGTAAATTTAAAACCACGTATGGTAATATAAGCTGCCGGGCTAACCAGGCTAAAGCCGCCCTTGCCAGTAATTTCGGCCTTGCCTAAGTTTTGTGCAGCAATGGTTATGGGCTTCTTCTCAATACCTGTATTATTAACAATAATATCTTCTGTAGTTGTATAAACCCCGTCAGTAAGCATAATCTGATCGCCAGGTTTAGCCTTGTTAATGGCGGTCTGCAAATCGGCAATTGAAGAAACCGTAATAGTATCGGCTAAAAGTATTTTTGGTAATAATAAAACCAAAACAGCAAGCAGGGTGCTCAAGGTGGCCTTGCATTTATTAAGGCAAATCACGGGGGCTGTAATATTCATTGTTTTAATTAATAGTTGTTAGGGTTGTCCATTTAAAGCACCATAACTACTGATCTGATACTGGTGTTAAAACCAGTTAATACCATTCCATTTATAATGAAAATCGTCAAAATCAAACCAGGAATTTACTATAAACTGTAATATATTACACCGTCACATCCAGACCGGCCAAAACATGGCCTAATTGGTCTCATTCCATCGGCTGCAGGGGCCTTAATCAAATACTACCTGGTTTATAATTGGTCAAAACTAAATTAGAGATAAATGTGAACCGAAGAACAGGAATTTTAATTAAAATACGCAAACGTTTCCGAAGTGATAAATTGGCCCCAATTGATTAATATAATAAACTGATTATATGATAGTTAAAAATTACTTTAAATGTTAATAATACAATTATAAACCATATTTATCAAAAGCAAAACGCCTTAAATAAATCATTTAAGGCGTTTGCTTTCAAAGTTTTATTTAAAAAACTACATTTAAATTATTGCTTTGCCTGGATCAAAGCCAGCAGCTTGTTAAAGATATCGGTATTAGGATATACACCTTTAAAATCACCCGAATGGGGTCCATAAGCAAAAACAGGAACAGGGGTGCCCGTATGGTCATTGGTACTAAAATCGCCCCAAACGTAACCATTAGCAATACTGCCGTCAAGTAGGGTTAAACCACCTGTTTCGTGATCGGCAGTTACAATAACCAATGTTTCGCCATCCTCATCAGCAAAGCGTAAAGCATCACCTACCACCCGGTCAAAGTCGGCATTTTCAGTAATTATCTGTTTCAGGTTATTGTTATGGCCGCCATGGTCAATCTGCGAACCTTCAACCATCATAAAAAATCCTTGTGAATTGTTTTTAAAAACACCGGTTACCTTGTTAAAAGCCTGGGGCAAATAATTCCCCCTACCCTCCATTTTTGGCCGGGTTACACTGTCATCCACCAATGCAACGATCTTTTTTGCCGGTGAGTTCAAAAACTCATCAAAATTGCGGATAATGGTATAGCCTTTTTGTTTCAATTTATCCAAAGGCGTTTCACCATTAACCTTTTGTGTAAAATCTTTATACCCCGAACCCAGCAAAATATCAATGGGTGTTGAAACCATATCATTGGCTATAGCGGTAGCATTGGCCCGTTCTGATTGATGTGCATAAAAAACCGCGGGAGTAGCATCGGTTAGTTCGCAGGCAACAATATCCGCGGTTTTCTTTCCGGCTTCGGCGCTGTATACTGCCAATGATTTTAACGGTTTGCCCGATGGATCAACTCCAACTGCCCGGTTATCTGTTTTTTGCCCGGTAGCAAAGGCAGTGCCTCCAGCTGCAGAATCAGTAATATAAGCATCGGCCGAATTAGTTATGGAGAACCCAATATTGAGCATTTGAAATATATTCAACTGCCCGCGGTTGGCGGTATAGGTAGAATATATTTGTGCCAAACCCATACCATCGCCGATACATAAAATAATATTTTTAACCTTTTTAGTTGAACCGTCAGAATTATAAGTTGGATGATATACCTGGTAAGGCGCTGGCGATACATATTCATCATGTGGTTTCTTATTCAAAAAGTCGCCCAACTCCTCTACTTTATCCGTACCAATCACATCAACACCTAACCTGATCAAAGCAAGCCAGCTGCTTTTAGTATCGGGGGTTTCCCAAAAACGGATCATTTTCCCGGAGTTGTGTACACTATCAATCCCACTCTTTATCCTGCTGATCTCATCACGGTTCAATACTCCCTTGCCATTCCATTTGGTGTATTTACCAAACGGAAAACTTACCAGCCCTATCCTTTGCCATTGCTTAGGTGTAAATCCATTTAAATGATCTACATCAAAAGATATCCAATCAGGATAATTATTCAGTTCAGCTGCCGGAGGTACCGCCCCGGTCATTACGATGGATAATCTGCCTGGGTGCCCCGAATAGGAGAAATATTTTTCAAGCGGCTTCAGTTCTTTTATTACCAGGGGTAATATTGCTTTATGATCTTCTTTTATTTCGATCAGCAATCTTAGTTTTCTTTGGTCATCACGCTTAAACTTTTCAATTAAGGGATCAATATATAAGATTTTTAATGATCTGCTGGCACTAATATCTTTTTTATCATGGGCCACTATAAGCTGGCCGTTAACGGCAAATACATCAGCCTCAATGGAGCCAAAACCTTTTTCATAAGCCCGTAAAAAAGGAATGTTATTCTTATAATCATTATGAGAATGAGCATCGGCAACAGTATATTCTCTTGTTTGTGCGTTTACCGTTATGCAGATGCTTGCCAATAGCCCTAATACTGTAACTCCTTTTGTAAGTTTATTCATGTTAATTATTTAATGTAAAACCGCGGTGCAATATAAAGCAGTTTTAATTCCGGCCAAAGAAACTGTTATGTTGTTAACGCAAAATAAAATAAACATTAAAGCTTAAAACCTGTGTAGATATTAACTACAACCAAATTTAGAAAGAGCAGATAGGATTTTGCTTGCTATTGATTATTTAACATCCTGATTTGTTTAGCATTAAGGTTATTTTTATATTTAGTACTTAAATCCTGTTCACACTTAAAAATCATCCCCATGCCTAATCATCTTTCAATCCTTGGAATTATTCACACTATAATCAGTGTGCTCGCAATCATCGTTGCCGTAGTAGCTTTATTTCGTTACGGGAAAATAAGCCCCGGAACCAAATCCGGCAGGTTATACGTTATTTTAACGATTATTACCTGTCTTACCGGATTTCCGATCATGAAAACCGGGCACCCTTCTGCCGGTCACGCACTTGGTGTAATTATCCTGGTATTGCTGCCCATTGCTGTTTATGCCCGGTCGATCCGTTTTTTTGGAAAAAGTGCCGATTATGTACAGATCATCCTCATGTCGTTAACACTTTTTTTCTCTATGATCCCGGCAACGGTCGAGTCATTAACAAGATTGCCAATTGAACAGCCATTGGCCAGCGGCCCAGATTCACCGGTAGTAAAAATGTGGCTGGGAATTTGGTTCGTGGTGTATTTAGTTGGTACAACATACCAGATCATCAAGTTAAGAAGCCGAAGAAAAGCGGCAGGAACASCTGATGGTACTGTTAACCTCGGTTAAATTATTATAATATATATTCTTAAAATGGGTTAATGATCATTAACCCATTTTTTGTTTAACCTGCCCTTATTTTACATTAGATAAATACTCCAGGTTAATTATAAGTGGAGAGGCTGACCTTTACCGGCACTAACTTTTTTGTGGGGCCATAATCATTTATCTGTCCTTTTGCCTTTTTCAAAACCATTTTCTGAGAAATTGCAGGCGGTACGCCAACGTACCAGTTAATCTGATTACTGGCTTACTAATAATGCATCTGCTCACAAAAAAATCCGTAGGCCGCGAGTACTTGCTTTATTAAATCGGGGTCATGATAAAGGCTTTCTACACGCAGTACTTTATCTTCGTCTGTAAGGTCAATTGTCCAGCTTGTTTCTCCAAAAACCGCATCAAGTACATTGGCTATAAATTCC
>NZ_JBFUJG010000168.1:0-9531 GCF_056401495.1 Mucilaginibacter sp. P4_E8 | reverse complement strand
CATTAAAGCCTTTTGCGCAAAAGCATTTCATTATCGCATCAGGCTTTATCACCAAGTTAATAAAGAAATCTAAAATTTAAAGCCTTCAGATTCTCATCTAAAGGCTTCCCAATAATCTTTCCCATACCGTTCCCTTGGATGGGTTTATCTGTGGTCCTAAACTACAAAACCCGAACTCTTTTATAGCTGATTTATATTGTGCGGTGGGTTTGGAGGATAATTTGTTGTGGTTTTAAAATTGAGTGAATTAACAACAAAGGTTACCAAAAATTTAGCTACATTATTCTAATGAAATGCCTCGATATTCTCTTACAACAAATAAACTTGAGCGATTTTCACATACAACTTTTTTCAAAAGCTCTTTATCTGTACACAGGAGATCTATATTACTATGGCCTGATATTTTTATAATAAATGGCAATTCACCATGTGAAATATCTAAATCATGATATAACAAACCATGTTTATCAAATACAGCAATTGGATATGTAATTAAATCTCTGGAAAATTTTAATAAATCCTCCGTCGTGAAAATTAAAGCGCCTTTAAATTTATTTGGAATATCGTTTTGTTTGAATAAGGTTCGTAAAGAGGTTAAATTATCCTCGTCATTAGGAAACCATTTTGAATCTCTATCATGATTTACAATCCAGGACGAAGCATTATCAAGTTGCAATATTGTATTTTTAAACCACTCTTCATAAGCTTCAAGATATTCTGTTAAACTTATATCTCTGCCTTCGTAACCACCAGGTAGTTGAAATGAAACCCCATACCATTCTGTGTATGAATAAAAATGATTGCCTAAAAAATCTATGTACTCTTCTCTATCATAGGGAAGTGCCTTTTTAAAGCTTTTTCTAAATTCTATCATAGGTAATTCTTATTCTACTCGTAAGTGTATCATCATTACTTCATCTCAAATGTAAATTAAAGCATATCTAAATTCAAAAGCTTTCAGATTTACATCTAAAGGCTTTCAAAACAATTCTTTCCCATGCCGTTCCCATGGATGGGTTTAAAGTGATCTCAAAAGCTCCGATTTCAAACTTATTTTTGAGCGATTTACAACTGATTATTGACATTCTGGGCCGTGRGGAATGATTTTTTTGAACTTGATGGGAAGTTTATCGAACGCTTTTGCAGGTTTTCAGGATTCCTATCCGATTCTCAATGGTTTTCAGCATCAATAAAGCGGAAGTTAGATAACCCGAAAAAATCGATTTATTGATGAGCTCGCCATTGATTTTAGTTTACTATTTTTGATACGTGAACCCCGGACAACAGATACTATTCTTTTTTAGCGCTTTAGGAGCCTTCAACGGCTTCGTAATCAGCGGCTATCTGTTGTTCTTTAAAAGGCCAAAGTCTCCGGCCTCTTACTTTTTGGGACTATTGCTGCTGGCACTCAGCATCAGGATAACCAAAGCCATCTTTGGCTATTTTTACCACGACCTTCCGCGAATCTATCTGCAAATAGGGCTGTCCGGCTGTTTTCTGATCGGGCCCTCCCTTTATTATTTCACCAGGGCTGCACTTGAAAATATCCAAAAAACACCAACCCGGTGGAAGTATACCTATTGGGCCTGGATTGCCGGGATTGTAATTTTAGGGACGATCGTTCCCTACCAGACCCATCCATGGGATTGGAACCATTATATTGTACATATCATCTATGCGCAATGGGTGGCCTATTTTATTCTGACAGGGTGGCTGCTTAGGGAAGTATTAGCCAAAGTATTCACGAAGACAGAAAAGCTCTCTCCCGGAGAAAAACCGATACTGTCGATCTTTCTTGGCAACACGGTAATACTGATCGCCTATCTGATCGTTTTTTTCTGGTCCTTTAGTAGTGTATATATCAGTGGTGCGCTTTTCTTCTCGTTGCTGCTCTACCTGAATATTCCGTTGTTCGTTAACCGGAAAAAATCAGACACAGCCTTCCTTGGTAACGGGGAACCCGGGCGTTATGCCCGAAAGAAGATCACTGAAGATCATGCCATCAGCCTGACGGATAAACTCCGGAAAATCATTATTGATCAGGAACTCTATAAGAACCCCGACCTCAAGCTCAACGATCTGGCCAAAAAAATCAATATCACAGGGCACCAGCTTTCCCAACTGCTTAACGATAACCTGGGCAAGAGTTTCGCAGTGTATATTAACGAATATCGTGTTAACTGTGCCTGTGAATTGATTACAAACGACAAGGGGATCAAACTGGAGGAGATCGGATACGAGGTCGGCTTTAACTCGAAATCCACTTTCTATACCGCTTTTAAAAAACACAAAGGTACTACCCCAACCCTTTATAAAGAAGGATCGTCGTCTGCCGCATTTCCTGTAATAGGTTCGGAATTATAATTCCGAACTCCCGAATCTCAAATTCAAAACCACTTTGCTAACCCTGCCAAATAGCTTTGGACATTCAAAGTCCGAAGTATATGAAATCTACTTGCTTATTATTTCTTTGCCTGTTAACCGGCATCTCGCTTCACGCGCAGGTTAAAAGCATTTCCGCAAAGATAACCGATGCAAAGGGGATCCCATTAGCGGGTAACTTCCTGTTGACCGATACTGTAGGGAAGATCATCAAAAGCAACGGCTTCAACGGAAACATTGCCATTACCGGCCTTAATAACACCCTACTCAGGTTGAAACTTAGCTCAATATTGTTTACAGATACTACCTTTAATATCCGCTATGCCGGAAAAACCGAGGTTGATCTGGGTACGATCGTGCCAGAGGAAAACACTACTACGCTCGGGCAGGTCACTATCACCTCTTCCGCACCGCTGATGCGCTACGGTAATAACGGCAATTTGGAAGTGAACGTTGCCGGAACCATCCTGGCCAGCAGCAGTTCGGTTAACGAAATCCTTTCCAGAACTCCCGGGCTTACGGTAAATGAAGGCGTCATTTCCCTTCAGGGAAAGGGCGAGGCGATCATCTATCTTAACGGCACCCTTGTACCGGGCGAACGCCTGGCCAGCATACCCACCTCACAGATCACTAAGATCGAGATCATTGCTAACCCTTCGGCAAGATATGATGCCGGAGGGCGGGCCGTGATCAATATCACCACAAAAGCACCGGGCGGAAACGGATTAAGCGGCAGGGTCAGCCAGCATCTAACAGCATCCGATTTTGCCGGGACCAATGCCAACACCTTTGTTGATCTGGGCTATTCAAAAAATAAGTTGTCCCTTTCGGCAAACATCGCGCTACTCAAAGGTAGCGGCCGGGAATTGCTCTACACCGTAAGGAATAGACCGGACTCATCAGACTATCTCAATTCTGCGCTTACCACAGATTGGAACAGGGACTTTAACGTTTACGCGACATACGGTTTGGGCGCTCGCTACCGATTTTCGTCCGGGTCAGTACTGTCACTTTCCTATAGCGGAAACAGGGACCATCTCGGCGGAACAGTGGACAGCCGAAACCAGATCACCACACTAACAACCGACAATATCTACGGCAGCAACATTGCGAGGGACGAGCTCAGAAAAAACAATACAATGATAGCCGACTTCACCAAAAGCACCGATACACTTGGTTCCGGTGTTTTTTTTAGCGCCCAATACGCGGGATACCGAACCGGCAATAATGACCAGATCGACGAATTCGGGGGCACTGCGCCCCGCTACTTGCAAAACGCTTTCTCCCAGCGTCTGAACATCGTCAGCATACAAGCTGACCGCACCAAATTCTTCAGGAAAGATTTAAAACTGGAGACCGGACTCAGGTTCAGCAATGTCGGCAACAATTCGGATACCCGGTTCCTTATCGCAAACAGTCCGGACGGGCCATACCTGCCTGATGCRACTCTATCCAGCATATTCGATTATAACGAAACGATCGCGGCCGCCTATGCCAGTTTATCTGCCAATGCCGGGAAACTGGGCATCGTTCTCGGGGTTCGTAGCGAGTGGACTACTTACAAATTGAGCACCTCAGCCGGCATGGGACAGGATTTCAGCAAAGAATATCTGAACATCTTCCCAAATCTGCAGCTTGAGCTTCCGCTGGAAAATGGGAATAAGTTCAGGGCATCCTACAACGCAAGGATCACCCGCCCCAGGTACCAGGCACTCAATCCGTTTGTCATGTATCAGGATGCCTTCACCACAATTGAAGGCAATCCCAACCTTGTACCGGAAAAAGCACATGCGTTTGAACTTTCCGCCAACTTTAAAAAAACGGAGGTAAAAATGGGTTACACCTATACCATAGACCCGCTGTCGGGAGCTGCCCTGAGAGGAAGCACCCCGGAAAGCTATGTGCTCAAGTCGATCAATATCAGCCGTGACCGTACTTTTCTTGCATCGATTACAAGGCCCTTTTCTATTGGCGACTGGTGGCAATCGATCAATACCRCCAGTATCACCTACGGAAAGGCCTTTGATGACAAATATGGTTACGCTACCGGAAAAGCAAAGCCACAGGCCTATGTGTATTCCAGCAATACCTTTAGTTTGAAGCACGGTATTAAGTTGCAGTTGCTTGCCTGGTACCTTGGTGACCGTCACTACGGTATCCGGCATGATGACAAACGGTCGATCGTAACTGCCGGGGTCGAGAAGTCCATGTTGAATGGCAATTTGAAACTCGGGCTGACCGCCAACGATATTTTTAACCGGTTAATTTCAGAAGGCGACTATAATGTGGGTAAGACACAGGTATACTATAACCGGCGCTATGGTAACAATCATTTCAAGCTCACCGCCACCTACAGGTTTGGTGGTACTGAAGGGGCGGCTCAACCGCAAAGGCAGGCGCAACCGGAAAATAGCAGGGCCAATTAGCAAGGCATTTTAGACTTGAGTAATTATCTTTAACTTCGGTTTTTAAGGCTGAAAACGCTATATAATAATAGTGGTGTAATGATGAAAAAAGAGGTGCTGGGTTGTATTTTTCGGAAAAACCGAAATTTGAAGTAAAAACTTTCGAACTACAAGACTGAATGAAGCAGCAGGTTTAATATATCAGATTAACAGGAACTTGTGTGAAAACATAAACGGGAAAGATGCGAAATTATCGCTCCTTTCCCGTGAAGTGGTCCTTAGACTACAAAACTCGACCTCTTTTATGGGTGATTTGGGTTGTGCGGCGGGGTTGGAAGAGTATAGTGCGGTGATAACACCGACAATAGGCTGAATACCAATGTTAGTGGTTCGTTGCTAATTTTTTATGTGTTCTTGATTTAATATGAGCAAAATCTTCCTGTTTGGTAAAATACTCAAGCCCTAAAATTAATAATGTTGAACTGACAAAATTTACTTTCTGCATTATTGGTAATAAACTCCAATCACTTGTACCCCATAAGTAAACACTGTAATAAAAAACCAAAAGACTAATTATGCAAAAGAATTTAAATAAATGAAGTCTTGTCTTCAGGATAAAAACCGTGATAACAACTAAACATGTCCAAAACAAAGTGGTTGATATGATTAACATGATGTCATGCAAAGATGTTACAGTTAAAAATGTAAAAAAAATATTAGCTACACCTCCATATTTTAGAATATTGGCAGCGTTTTTATCAGGTATTTTTTTCGACATATTAATGAAAAATACTGCATAAGTAAATGGAAGGAGAATCATTCCTGAGTATGCCCAAATTCTGGAAGGGTTTTCGGCGCCATTCAATGCGTTTGTTCCAAACAGGTTGCTCATGAAATTTTTTGTCCAGTCAAAGCCAGTAGAATATTCATTGAACATTGTGCCGCCCGGGTAAATTGAAATAGCTATCATTATTAAAATCAACGAAATTACTACTCCTATTAAAACTGAATATTTCTTAATCATTTGCCTAAAGTATCGGTTTGTAAACTGTCAATGAGATTAAATCGCTTGCCTATTGTTACTAATTACTTTGCGTCTAGAAATAAAAATTCAGCCTGTGGTCGGAGTTATCACGGGATGTGTTCGGAAGAAATAAAAACGTTGTCATTTCGACGAGGAACGAGGAGAAATCTTATACGACCTGCAATCCGCTTATACAAGATTTCTCTTTCGCGCAGCGCTCATGCGGGCCCATGCTCTACCGAAATGACAAATTTTCATAGGAAATAATTCTTCCGAACACCTGTGGTGTTATCACCGCATCACTAAATTAATAAAGAAATCTAACTAAAAAAGCCTTCAGATTTTCATCTAAAGGTTTTTGACTTCTTTGTGGTCCTTAGACTACAAAACTCAAACTCTTATGGATGATTTGGGTTGTGCGGTGGGTTTTGAGAAGTGTGGTACGGTGATAACACTAGTATGAGTGAAAAGTCACTTAACAGTAATAATTATAAATAGCTATTAAAAATATTATGTTCTACGAATGGGTTTATTGGCAATGATAAAGCCTTTGAATTAGTAAGTGTCGAAAGAAAAGAACTTTTGCCTTTTATAGATTTATATTCACCTGGAAATACGTTCTTAAATATAAAATCGCAAAAGGTTAATGGCATTATTATTTTATTCATAGGCAATCTTATGTTGTTAATTGCTCCAACTTGAATTTCACATTTATGATGAGAAGCCACCTGGGAATCATAATCGATACGCAAATGTGAGCTATTGGTAAATTTATATTTATCCTCGAATCGACCAAGTATTAAAGATTCTTCACTTTCAAAATTCCCCAGTGCCCTAGAGTCMGTAACTAACCTCTTTAACTTTTCATCTGAAAGCGAAAGCTCAAACTGATGGCTAAAAATGTTAAATAAATCAAAATAATACTCACCTATAATCTCATCATTATAATCAGCTAAATTACTCTCAATATCATCAGTGGTATCTCTTAATACAACAGGATACGGATAATAACAAAGTTTCATTTTAGCTAACTTATTATCTTTAAAAAGATACACCAATTGAATACAACCTTTATTATCTTTCAATAAAAAGCTATATTGCTTATTTCGAATAAGCATCTCATATTCTTTAGCATATAAATTCTTAAATATTCCAGGAATATAATTGCCCCAGCTTATTTCATCATTTGACTTTGAATAATAGGTGCTAATTATTAAAGATCTAAACAATTTCTCAGTCTGTTCGATATTCGAATAAACACTATCCAAAGTCATACTCAATTACCTTTAAGCTTCTTAATGTCTTTTAAGAATTCGGGATCTTTATTTATCCTTTCTAACAAAAGGGCCCGGTATGCATCGTCCGAGAACAAGACATCGATGTCCTTATCGGCTTTTTCGACATCTTTATTGCTTTGAATGATTTTTAGTTTTCTCTTAATTTGATCTTCATCTGGAAACGTGAATTCAAATTTTGGATATTTTTCAATTATATTATTTATTTCTAACTCTAAGCTTTCAACTCCGGGCCCGTTACCATAAATATAGCACCAACCTCTTGTTCTTGTTATTGAAACAAAAACAGCATTTCTCATCTTAAACKTTGAATCTGTTATAACCCTTTGTGAATTAATAATAAATACAATATTTGCCTCGTTTCCTTTAGCCCTAAATGCTGTACTTAAAGTTACTTTCCCTGGTTCTTTAAAAGCATCTGTTGATTCTATGTAACCGGGCGTAATAGCCTTAATTTTGTTTATGTCTAATTGTTGCCTTATATATTCAAATTGTTGTTTCGAGTTTTTTATATCTAAATTTATCAAAATTATTTCTTCAGGTTCAACATTTTGATCATTGATAAGCCATTGAATTTTTTTTATTACTTCGCTTATTTCATTATTGATTGTTTTGAACTTTTTGAAAACAATTAATTTCTTTTCTAAGCTTCCTGATTCTTTAAGTAATCGTTCAAGTTCATTCTTACTATTTTCTTCCGGCCTCTCAACTACCACCTCGTCCCCTTCAACGAAAATTTGATTTGCTGGTTTAAGTACTTTATAACCTCTTGCGTTCCAATCTCTCTTATCTTCCATTGGAACTTTCGCATTAGAACTATATAACCCCAATGCCAATCCATGTGCAACCATCAAATTAATTCTTGGATTTCTGTAAGAGTTTGGTAAAACGAAATCTTTTTCAATCTTACCTTTATAAACCCCCTCTAGAACACTATTGGGCATATTAGGAGACCCATCTTCTTTCAATCCAAATAGGTCAACGGGTTGGGCAATCTTTAGTTCTGATAAAGATTGAAACTCATCATAAGCCCAAACTATACGTCTTTTTGTTAGATCTGCATCGATAGGTTTTGTTAAATAATAAATTGTTTCAAAAAAAGCAGGGGAAAAATCCTGTGCTTCATCAATCAAAACAATGTCATATGTTGGTACTATGTAATTTTTCGCAGTTTGAAGTAGATTTGAATAGATTGATTCAAGCGGATTCTCATGGCCTTTAACGTTTAAATAATTTAAAGGTTTGAGTCCAGCACTATTCGCAGTATTATAATACAAACCTGGCGTACTACTTCCTCCCCACGCATGAAGAATATGCAAATTATTCCAATTGGGCATCGTCTTAGCAAGGTTAAAATAATATTCAGTAATAGTTGACCTTACTTGATTATACATGCTTTGAGTATTAAATACAAAAAGAATTTTCTGATTTTTTAATGCTTTGTGCGCTAGCGCCGCCTTCATGCATAATATCACAGTTTTGCCTGTTCCCGCTAATCCCCTTATTCGTTGGGGGCCAGGTGGCACTTGTAGTGCCACCTGGCGTTGAGTCCTATCTAATTTGAATGTATAATCGAGAGACTTTTTTATAAATTCATTTAAAGTCTTAGGGACTTCTAATATCTTCTTTTTTTTGATCTTGCTAAAGATATCTGAGCCATCTAAAATAGAGTCAATAACATCGATAGATGTATCTGATAAAACTTCAGGGCTGGGTTTATATAACTCTACTAAGTTTAAATCATCAGAAGTTATGAAATTATTGATTAACTTATTATTTGTATTTTCATTAAGTTGGCCGATTTCAATTTCGGAATTATTAGCAAAAATAAGTAGGCTGGATATTCTTATATCCTCTGACCACTCGTTGGTTCTAACATTAAATAGTCGAGTATTTTTCTTTAGAACACTTTCTATTTCTCTGACATACAGTGTTAATGATAAATCTCTAGAGTAAATGTCTTCTTGTTGGTCAGTCTTCCAAAAATCATCATCCGAATCAAAATTTATAAGTTTATCACTTACAACGTCTATAATTATAATACCGAACCTTTTTGATCTAATTATAAAAGATGGAATATCGTTACTGAAGATACCCAATGAGGGAATCTTATATCCCAAAATCCCTTCATATTGATCAAAATAGTCAATAAGTGTCTCCCATATGCTTAATTCAAAGGGATTATTTTCCGTTTCTATATTGCCTGCTAAATATTCCATTGGATTTAATTACATCTTGGTCGTTTCTTAATTAATCAGTTCAAGAGGCAATGTTAGGATTAAAATTAATCATTTTATAATTCTCTAAGAACGCCCTATTAGGAAATTGTATGAGAAATGAAAAACATGTTTCACGAATCTTTAATTTTAATCACTAGTAGGAAAGTTGTCACTATTCAACTGCTTAAATCCAGTCTCGATCGTTG
>NZ_JBFUJG010000167.1:0-9605 GCF_056401495.1 Mucilaginibacter sp. P4_E8 | reverse complement strand
GCCCTGTTTTATTCATGGGTACTATAAATTAATACCGGCTACTTGCGTATGATTAAAATTGTAGCAACGGAATGGTTATTATAAAGCGGGATAATAGGTTTGTTCAACCAATCAAACAGATCGGGCTGAGCATATATATTGGTTATATTAAATATGGATAGCATTTAACAGGCGCTAAATGCGGGCAATAAATATATTATTGCAATGATGGTGTAACAGGTATAAGGTTTAGTTAGGCAAACAAAACATTTTTTAAAAATATCCCAAACCACCTTGAGGTGGTTTGGGGTATTAAAAGTGTATTTTTAAATAAAGATCAAAATTTTTAGTTAATACTTCTTGGGCCTGAACCTGCTTGAACTATAGCTGGTACATTTGCAGCCGGATCCAATACTGATGTATAAGAGTAACCTGGTAACCAGTTCGAAATTGCAGTTGTAATATCATTTTTACCACAATTTGAATAAATATTTGTGTTAACACCACTAAAATAACCCGGAGGGTCACCAGCTAAATTTGTAGAAATAGGTTTGGCACAGTTTGAGAAATACTCATTATCGGTACGTACATTACCTCCGGCCCTTGCACCTAATGAATAACCACTGTTATTTAAATGGTAGTTATTAAACACGTGTACACTGCCATAATTCATATCAGGTTCTCTTTCGCTAACATTATACCAAAAGTTATGGTGCAAAGTTACGTGAAGGTGACCGATATCTGACTCATGCCCAACTATTCCTCCGCTTATAAGTACTGATAAATTGGTATCGTGAAACTTGTTCCAGGAAACAGTTACATAATCGGCCGCGCGGGTAATAGAGATATCTTTACCCCAATAAGCCCAGCCATGGTTACGGTCTGTTGAAAACTCGCAATGATCAACCCACACGTGATGTGTTTGCTCCTTGATCATTACTGCAGCATCGGTTACATAGTTTTTAAACCTTATATCCTGAATGATAATGTTGCTTACTGTAAAAATATACAACGATACACCTTGAATAACAGCGCCTGGTTTTCCAATAATTGACTTATTTGATAATACGTATACCGGCTCGTCGCCTGATCCTGTGATCGTACCGCTTACATATACAATTCTTTTAGTGTTATCTCCTACGGCAGCTTTTAAAGCCGCTAAGGTTGTCACTGTAACAGATGAACCTCCGGCTCCTCCGGTGGTTGTTCCGTTAACCATTGCGTATCCCATAAGGCCGGCGGTTGAAGTCGGGGTGGTCTGCGCTGGAGCAGTTGGAGCTGTTATTGAAGTACTACCGGTAGATCCATCTAACGTGTACGTGTATTTCCGGCCATTATTCATTGGGTTGGAATTATCTGATGCTGAGAAAATCAGTGTAGTTCCCCAATGACTGAAACGACCTTTACCATAATCACGGATGTCCTGATGAACCGAATGAGGTGGCTTTAATTCAACACCGTTTTCAAAAAGACGAAGGGTGGATACGGTAGGTTGCTCGTTAGAGTCGCCTGATTTACTTAATGGATATCCAATTTTATAGGCATGTCCACCATCATTCCTTAAACCGGCTAAATTTACGGTGTACTTGGTTCCCGTAGTGGCAGTAGTTGCCAAAGCTGCGGTTGCCGAATTTGTTGTTAATGCAGTACTATCTTGTACACGCGTCGGATCATCTCCGTTCTTTTTGCAACTACCAAAAAAGATAATTGCACTTAGCATCATACTGACTACTGCCACTTTTGTAATAGGTTTTTTTGTTCTTTCCATATGTTTTTTTTTATTAAGGCCATCAAACGGAGCTGCGTTTGATAAATTGCCAATAAAAAAATTTATGGAAAGATGAACTTAAATAGAAAGAGGTTCAAAAACTGCGTTATAACACCTATTTACTGTTAAAATGTGTAAAGGACATGTGTAAACCAAGTGTATAAAATTGCACACTTTCTGACATTAATATGACATTACAGGGTTTCAATGTCAGACGGTACGGGCTCAAAATGTTGCTTTTTGACCTTATAAAACGATTTATACCAGGCTGTAAATCTGGAAACACCAGTGTGAACAGAAATTTTAGGTTTATAGTTTAAAACACCATCCAAATTGGATACATCAGCACAGGTTTCAGCTACATCGCCCTCTTGCATGGGCAAAAATATCTTTTTAGCGGTAACATGCAATTGTTTTTCAATTTCTACTACAAAATCAAGCAGGTTAACCGGCGCTCCCCTGCCAATATTGAAAATACGAAAAGGAGCTTTTGAAGTTGCAGGATCAGGTTTCAGCGCATCCCATTCAGGATTTGCCTCAGCAGGACTGTCAATCACGTGCATAATCCCTTCAACAATATCATCAATATAGGTAAAATCACGTTTCATATTACCGTTATTGAAAATTTCAATAGGTTTACCTTCCAGCATAGCCTTGGTAAAAATAAAGAGCGCCATATCTGGCCGGCCCCATGGACCGTAAACAGTAAAGAAACGCAGGCCTGTAGTGCGTAAATTAAACAAATGACTATAAGTATGCGCCATCATTTCATTAGCTTTTTTTGAAGCTGCGTATAATGAAACCGGATGATCAGCTATATCATGTTCATTAAAAGGCATTTTTTTATTCAAGCCATATACGCTTGATGAACTGGCATAAGCTAAATGATTAATTTTAAAATGCCGGCAACACTCCAGAATGTTTAAAAACCCTTTAATGTTAGAGTCAATGTAAACTTCGGGATTGGTTAAACTGTAACGCACACCGGCTTGTGCTGCCAGGTTACATACAGCATCAAACTGATGGGTTTTGAAACATAATTCAAGTTGGTCCTTATCAAGCAGGTCAAGCTTTATAAATGTATAGTTAGGGTTTGTTTCGCTGCAAACAGGTTTTGCATATTCCAGCTCAGATACCCTGATACCGGCATCTTCCAGCCTCGCATACTTTAACCGTACATCATAATAATCATTAATAATATCAATGCCTACTACCGTATCCCCCCTTTTCAACAAACGTTTAGCCAAATGATAGCCAATGAAACCAGCCGTGCCGGTAACTAAAATTTTCATAAGATTTAAATTTAAAAAATGAATGAATAGAACTTTTTAAGTAAAGAGAATACAATAAAGCTTTGATAATGAAAGCTTTGAATGCCTATGGAACAGGCTGATAGATTATTGTTGAACAAAGTCTGACCAGACCTTATTCAACAATAATTAGTTTAAAAATAAATTTCATCCCACGTATAGTACAGCATCGGTTATTTAGTGCATTTGTGATAATGCTCAATTTGATGGGTATCCTGAACCATCTATTGTATAGCTATACTCCTTACCATTTACAACCGGATCTGTATTATTGGTGGTTGAAAAATATAAAGTTGTACCCCAATGGCTAAAACGGCCCTCACCGTAATCACGGATATCCTGGTGGGCAGAATGAGGAGGACGTAATTCCACACCATTTTCAAAAAGACGGAGAATTGATACAGTAGGTGCCGCATTCGAATCTCCTCCTTCAATTACATATCCTATCTTATAGGAAAATCCTCCATCTGATCTTAAACCATCAAAATCTATTCTATACAAGCCTGGCTTAATTTGTATAGGTGGTTTTACTTGTATTGGTTTTTCCTCTTGTATTGGACTTGGGTTGGCCAGCTCTTTTTTACAACTATCAAATAATATAAGTACACCTAATACCATGACAGATAAACCCACTCTTCCAAGAAATTTCATTTCTTTTTTCATACGATTTTAATTTAAAGTGTAATAGATAACCTTCTTGCTAAAGGTTGTTCATGGTAGGTACGTTGTTAAAATTCTTTAATAAAGAGCTGATAAATATTTCAGGCGTTCTGTTATACAGGTATTGCCTTATTATTTCACTCTTGCTATCGGTATCTTTGCAAAGTGCTTTTTTTATGGTAAGCACCAGCTCATTAATACTATTTGCCTTTGTTTTCAAAATTCCGGGTACGTTTTCTATCCCCCCGGCACATAGTGTAGAAATAACTGACTGATTCATGGTCATCATTTCCAATAAAACATTTGGAAAGCCTTCTTTAATAGATGATACCACGCATACCTTGGCCTGCTTAAAATAAGGCATAGGGTTATCAATACGGCCTTTAAGAATGACGCGGTTTGTAAGCCCCAGGGTTTCAATTAAGGTGATTAGTGAGTGCCTTTCGGGTCCTTCACCCAATATCAGTAACTTTAAATCAGGATACTGTTTTTCAATACAACTAAAGGCGTGAATTAAAATTGAAAATCCTTTTTCAGGGATCAGCCTGCCTGCGGCACAAATAAAATCAGTATCAGTATCAGGATCATTTAAAGGTGATTTAGCTTTAGTAAGAATTTGTTCCAGGTTCACGGGATTTTCCTGTACAATAACTTTTTGAGCCGGTATAAAATTCACATGTTGCAAAAATTGGTAACGCATTAAACTTGTTTGGCAAACAACAAGGTTTACACCCGGATAACCTAATTGATAGGCCAACAAATAGCTCAACCTCTTAAAACCGGCATACCTKGTAAAAACAGAGGTACATTCACGCACAATAAGCTGCGATTTTAAATAACCAATCCGTTTTAAAAAGCCCAGATAAGCATTTAAATAAGGATGGGTGCTCATGATAATAAAATCTTTGCGATAAGGTTTAAGTGAGCTCATCAACCCTAAAAAACCAGCAAGCATACTCTTACAGGTTACATACTGTGATGGCTGCCCGGCTGGAATGTGTAAACCACCAGCCTTTACCTTTTTCAAAAACAATATAGGTGCACCAATGGCACTGGCAGCCATAAGCAATACATTTTCGGCCCCATTAGCCTCATCAGTCATGGAAACGAAAAGCACATGTTGATTAATCGCAGGCATAGTTGTTGGCTTTGTTATAATTCCTTATTTTCTTGACCATTTTTTTCAGAGGACAAAACACACTGGATACACTTCGTTTACCATCTACAATAAGTAAACCATCTGCAAAATTTATGGTATGTAAACCCTGGTCATAAGGTAACTGGGGTAATAATTCAAAAGCGGTACGGTATTCAAATTCCGTTTCATTAATATGTGTAATTTCATTGATCATGATTGAACCCCCATAACGCTTTTCGGGGTTTTGGCTTGGCATATAAAGTTTTTGTTCAACAACGAATAAACACCCGGCCGATCTGCTCACATGGTTGTCAACAGGAATTGGGTTTAAGGCATGTGGTTTAAATGCGCTCAGCAATGTATCAGCGTAAAAAATATACAATTCGCCATGCTTTCTTGACAGGCTGGTAAACAACCAGTATTTACCCTGATAATATATAATGGAACTATCTACAAAATCATCACCAGATAAAATGACCCGTACTTTTTTTAATTTGTGTGGGTTATCATTATCTATCTGGTATAAAACAACCTGCTTTGCTTTGGCTGTTTCAGGAATACAGTATAATTTATCATTTGCAGTAAACAAGTGTGGGTAAGAGAGGTGTACAGACTGGTCCATTATACCTTTTACTCTTTTTTTCCTTTTAAAATCAAAGCCATCTATCATCATTATCTCGCCCCTGGCTTTCCAAAAGTTAAGCTCTTCGTAATATAAATGTATATGGCCTTTTATACTTATGATAAACGGATCAGCAGCATAGTCAACCTTATCTTCCTGAAGCCAGTTTATTTCACCGTTTATTTTTCCGGAACTAATAAGATTTTCTGGGGTTTGGTTAACATAACCAATGTTCCATTTGTCGCACGTAAACAATCTTTTATAATACAGCTGTAACAAATTGATCAATTTCATACTTTAAACATTTTATTAAAAAAGGCTAACACCATTGCAGGCAAAGGCAAGTAATCACTCTCTTGTATTAATGTGCCTCCAAAACTATCTTTAAACTGATTGATCCTTATAAGTGCTTCATCTGTTGTCCCTGCAGCATATCCTCCCAAATCATAAACTTCAAATCCTTGTTGTTTAAAAAAGCACATGTCGTTAAAATGTAATAACCGGTTTGCCCTGCCCACTACGGCTCTATACTGTGTATCGTTTTCATTTCTGAAAAGTGATGCCGAATACAATAACCTTACCCTTTTGATACTCATATCGCTCAGATATGCATGCATTACAATATCGTGTTGGTTATAAACAGCCTTGGTAATAATGATACGGGACTTGTATTTATTAAAATTAGCGCTGAGTTTTGGCAGCTGTTTTGTTTTAGCGAATAAATTATAAAAGCTAACAAAATGCGCTAAATCAGTTTCGGTTGATGTTGTTACACCGTCTTTAATAGCCCTTCTGATCTCGTAACTGGTTTTTTGATCAAATCCAGCTTCAAAAACCTCTGCAGGAGCACTGATATCTATGATTTTTGTAAAAAAGGCCTCCCTGTAATAACCTATAACATCTTCTCCATAAGCACTTTGCTTATAATAATTATAAATACACTGCCACTTTTGCGGTTTGCCGGCAAACCAAATAATATTAACGGGCATTAAGTGCAATGCCCTGGCTTTGATCTGGATCATAAATATTAGATAGTTTGTTTTTTTATACCACTTGATACGCTGGTAAAGCGCTTGGCTTTTGGCTTTTTAGCCACTGCTTAAATACCAGCAATTTCCATATTTGCGGGAAGCGGTTCCATTTGCCTGCCATGTGATCGTGAATCATATCAGAGACCCTTTTTGCATCGATTCCCGGGATGTTTTTCAATTCGGTGGGTGATAATTGGTCAAGCACATAATCCTTAAGCTGATACCTGAACCATTGGCTTAAAGGCATGGTAAATCCGGATTTAGGCCTGTCAAACAAGTAAGCGGGAACATGCTGGTATAAAATATCTTTTAATATCCTTTTTTGAACCCCTTTGCCAAATTTGAAGCTATCAGGCAGTTGCTGTGCAAATGTAACTACCCGGTGATCCATCAGCGGCGCCCTTGCTTCTACTGCAAAAGCCATTGAAGCGCGGTCAACCTTGGTATTGATGTCACCATTTAAATAAGTCTTGATATCAAAGGCCGACATCTTTTGTAAAAAGCTTCCCGGTTCGGCAGACAATATATTCATAAAAGGCACATTCAATCCTAATTGCGGTTGTTCAAGCCAGGAATATTCAAGGCCGCCAAGCATAAGTGCATACAACATATCAATTGTAGAAGTACTGATACCCATTGCAATTAGTTTATGACGATAATTAGGCGATAGCTTTACAAGCCCGCCCATGATCTTACGCAACGCCAGCGGACAGTTAAAAACCTGATTTGCCATGTTTAACCATTTGTACCTGGAGTAACCCATAAAACTTTCGTCCCCGCCATCGCCGCTTAAGGCTACGGTTACATATTTTTTGGTATACTTACTAAGCAACAGCGTTGGGATGGCACTTGAATCGGCAAATGGCTCATCATAGTATTCGCCAAATTTTTCAATTAATGTTATACCTTCCTCTGTATGACATTCGATCGCATGATGGTCGGTTTTTAAATGTTTAGCGATATTTGCGGCAAAAACACTTTCATCAAACCCCTTCTCGTTAAACTTAATGCAAAATGTTTTTATTTGCTTTGTGTTTACGGCCGCAAGAGCGGCTATTAATGAAGAATCAATTCCTCCTGAAAGAAAAACCCCAAGGCTTACATCAGCATGCATACGGATATTAACCGCATCTTTTAACAGTCCCTTAAGTTCGGCTTTGGCCTGTAAATAGGTGCCTGTATAGCTATTTAAATTTGTGTGGTCAAGGTCCCAATATTTTTCAGTTTTAAAATGCCCGGTAGGCAAATCAAAAATAAAGCTATAACCTGCCTGTAGCTTTTTAATTTCTTGCCAGGCAGATCGCGGCTCAGGTACATACCCCCATATAAAATATTCATGAACGGCCTGCATATCCAAACTAACCTGGTTGCCAATTGTAATTTGTGCAGGCTGGCTGCCAAATTCAAAATCAAGCCCGTTATGCATATAGTAAAAAGGCTTTTTACCTAACCTATCCCTTGCCCCAAAAAGTTGTTGCGCTTTTGTATCATAAATTACAAAAGCAAACATGCCATTAAAGTGATCTGTACAATTTGCACCATATTCAAGATATGCGGCAGCAAGCACCTCTGTATCAGAGTCTGTATTAAATGTATGCCCTAATATTTTTAGTTTGGATTTCAGTTGCTGATAATTATAAATTTCGCCGTTAAAAACAACCTTAAGGTGCATGTAGGTAAACGGTTGGTTTGACCGCGGATCAAGATCAACAATTGCCAGCCTGTTATGCCCCWAAATGATAGAATCAATACGCTCAAAGCCAGAATGATCCGGTCCGCGGAAATGCACCCGGGCTAACTTAGCCCTAACAATATCGTCGTTATAGTAAACCGTTGACCCGTAAATCCCACACATATCAATTAATATTTAATTAAATTATTCATGTAACAGGCTTTCATAAGCCTGCCCAATTTTATCAAGAGAAAATCTGTTGTATGCGTCTGCTTTAATTTTTCCATGCGGCCATGATTGGGAACAGGCCTGTACAATCAGTTTTCTTAAATTTACCATATCATGCTGTTCTGCCACGTAGCCATTAAACCCTTCGCGGATCAGTTCATTTATACCTCCTACACGAAAAGTAACTACAGGAACACCCAAGGCCAATGCCTCTAAAATAACGTTGGGAAACCCCTCCGTAAATGAGCATGATACCAAAAGGTCATGTTGTACAACGTGGGTCGAAACCTCATTTACTTCGCCTAAAAAAGTAACCCGCTCATCAAGTTTGCGTAAACTAACATCTGCTTTTAAATCGGCCATTAGAGGGCCATCGCCGGCAATGGTTAAAATATAATTTGGGGGCAACTGCTGCATAATTTCAAGCAAGCGGAACAGGCCTTTTTCAGGGCTTAAACGGGCCACCACTATTAATTTTTTTTGCCCTGATCCGTTCAAATGCTTTTTAATTATAGGTGTATGAAGCACCGGGTTTGATATAACCTTTAGTTTTCCTGAATTAATACCATATAGCTTTGACATAGACTGTTGCATTTCGGCTGACTGGCAAACAATAAAATTAAACCGTACAAATAGAAACCTGGTGAATAAATTATAAAACCTTGCTTTATACCCATAAAACTGCTTCATTTGCTGCGGATTGTTGGATGACCTGGCAATAAGGTTTGGCACCTTTAAAAAGCAGGCCACCATTGCAGTTAAAATATTAATATGATCATTTGTTGAAAAAACAGCAAAGGGTTTAGCCGCTTTTAAAAGCCTGTACAATTTAAAAAAAGACCTGGACGCCTTAACAGTTTTAAGATCAATAAATTCAATACCTTCAATATGTGTTGAAAAACATTGTTTCTGGGCGTTTAAAAAAACTACCGATACCGCATAATCCTCCTTATTAAAATATTGCGAAAGTAGCCAATAAACCCGCTCAGAACCACCGGCTCCAAGTGAGCCCACAATCAAGAATATCTTTTTTTTCATTGTAAAATTATCAATTGCCATTAGGCCATTTCACTAATAATTTGCTCATCAACAGTTGCCTCACTGTACTCATTTTCAGTAATTTTTGCACTTTGCAGAATAGCAAAATATAAAAACAGCGTGGGCCCATCGGCACTAATCAGCCAGGCATTATGAGAT
>NZ_JBFUJG010000166.1:0-9664 GCF_056401495.1 Mucilaginibacter sp. P4_E8 | reverse complement strand
CGTCAGATTCTTCACGGAAAGTGATACCTTCTAATACGGCTTCAAACTGGGTTAAACCTGCAAATTCAGATATGATAACGGCATTGTATGGATCCCATGAACAAATACGGTCGCCTTTGGTTATTTTGGTACCATCTTTTACATACAGGTATGAACCGTATGGAATGTTGTTGGTAACAATAACTTTATTACTTCCTTCTTCGGTAATGCGGAACTCACCTGAACGGCCTAATACCACATCTACTTTACCTTCTTCGGTAGTGTATTCAACCGTACGAACGTTCTCAAATTCAATGATACCATCAAACCTTGCATTGATCTGCGACTCAGCAGCAATGTTTGAGGCGGTACCACCCACGTGGAATGTACGTAATGTTAACTGTGTACCCGGCTCACCGATAGACTGTGCAGCAATTACACCTACAGCCTCGCCTTTTTGAACGCGTTTACCGCTGGCAAGGTTACGGCCATAACATAATGCACACACACCACGCTTGCTTTCGCATGTTAATACTGAACGTATTTCAACACCTTCAAGCGGAGAGTTCTCTATTTTCTTGGCAACCTCTTCTGTAATGTCCTGACCTGCCTGAGCCAACAATTCGTTGGTAATAGGGTCATGTACATCATGTAAAGTAGTACGACCTAAAATACGGTCATATAATGGCTCAACAATATCTTCGTTATCTTTTAGCGCTGTTGTGTAGATACCTCTTAAAGTACCGCAATCAACCTCACCAACAATCATATCCTGGGCAACGTCATGCAACCTACGGGTTAAGTAACCAGCATCAGCTGTTTTCAACGCCGTATCCGCCAAACCTTTACGAGCACCGTGGGTTGAGATAAAGTATTCCAATACTGACAAACCTTCTTTAAAGTTTGAAAGGATCGGGTTTTCAATGATCTCGCCACCTGAACCTGATTTTTGAGGCTTAGCCATCAAACCACGCATACCTGCAAGCTGACGGATCTGCTCTTTAGAACCACGTGCACCTGAATCAAGCATCATGTACACTGAGTTAAAGCCTTGATTATCTGTCGATAGGATCTCCATCACATTCGCGGTTAAGCGGTTGTTGATACGGGTCCAGATATCGATGATCTGATTGTAACGTTCGTTGTTGGTAATGAAACCCATGTTGTAGTTACCCATTACCTCTTCAACTTGTTTAGAAGCTTGTTCGATAAGTGCAACTTTTTCAGCAGGGATATTAATATCCTTCAGGTTAAATGATAAACCACCCTGGAATGCCATTTTGAAACCTAATTCCTTAATATCATCAAGGAACTGGGCCGCACGTGCCATACCGGTAATTTTCACTACCTCACCAATAATATCACGCAGTGACTTCTTGGTTAGCAATTCGTTAATATAACCTACTTCAACCGGAACGTGCTGATTAAACAATACACGACCAACAGTGGTATCAATGATTTTGCTTACAATGCTGCCATCTTTGTCTTTAGTAAAAGCTTTAACTTTTATAAAGGCATGCAGGTCAATCTTCCGCTCGTTATAAGCAATAATTACTTCTTCTGCAGAGTAAAAAGTTAAACCCTGGCCTTTTACAACGCGTCCTTCATCTGTTTTACGGCCTTTGGTTATGTAGTACAAACCAAGTACCATGTCCTGAGATGGAACTGTAATAGGTGTTCCGTTTGCAGGGTTAAGGATGTTGTGCGATGCAAGCATCAGTATTTGGGCTTCCAAAATTGCCGCGTTACCAAGTGGTACGTGAACAGCCATCTGGTCACCGTCAAAATCCGCGTTGAAGGCGGTACAGGTTAACGGGTGCAACTGGATAGCTTTACCTTCAACCAATTTTGGCTGGAACGACTGGATACCCAACCTGTGCAGCGTAGGTGCACGGTTTAGTAATACAGGGTGTCCCTTTAATACGTTTTCCAGAATGTCCCAAACTAATGGGTCTTTACGGTCAACAATTTTTTTGGCAGATTTTACTGTTTTAACCACACCACGCTCAATCATTTTGCGAATGATAAATGGTTTAAACAGCTCGGCAGCCATATCTTTTGGTAAACCGCACTCGTGTAATTTAAGGTTAGGACCTACAACAATTACCGAACGGGCAGAGTAATCCACACGTTTACCTAATAAGTTTTGACGGAAACGGCCTTGTTTACCTTTCAGGATATCTGAAAGTGATTTCAATGCACGGTTACCTTCGGTTTTAACAGCGTTTACTTTACGCGAGTTGTCAAATAACGAATCTACAGCTTCCTGTAACATACGTTTTTCGTTACGTAAAATAACTTCCGGTGCTTTGATCTCGATCAAACGTTTTAAACGGTTGTTACGGATAATTACACGACGGTAAAGGTCATTTAAATCTGAAGTAGCGAAACGACCACCTTCCAAAGGCACCAACGGACGCAGTTCAGGCGGGATAACCGGAACGATCTTAACGATCATCCACTCAGGGTTATTTTCAATCCTGGTTTTTGCATCACGGAAAGCCTCAACAACCTGTAAACGTTTTAAAGCTTCGTTTTTACGTTGTTGTGAAGTTTCGTTTGCTGCCTGGTGACGTAAGTTATATGATAACTCGTCAAGATTAAGGCGTTTTAATAATTCCTCTAAAGCCTCAGCACCCATTTTGGCCACAAATTTTTGCGGATCCTTATCATCAAGGTACTGGTTTTCTTTAGGCAGGGTATCTAATACGTCAAGGTATTCTTCTTCAGTAAGGAAATCCATTTTCTGGATACCGTCTGCTTCTTTAATACCTGGTTGTATAACAACATAACGTTCGTAGTAAATGATCAGGTCTAACCTTTTTGTAGGTAAACCTAATAAGTATCCAATTTTATTTGGTAACGAACGGAAATACCAGATATGCGCAACAGGAACTACAAGGTTAATGTGGCCCATACGCTCACGACGTACTTTCTTTTCGGTTACTTCAACACCGCAACGGTCGCAAACAATACCTTTATAACGGATACGCTTGTATTTACCGCAATGGCACTCATAATCTTTAACCGGACCAAAAATACGTTCGCAGAATAAACCATCGCGCTCAGGTTTATAGGTCCTGTAGTTGATGGTTTCTGGTTTTAAAACCTCACCGCTTGAACGCTCAAGGATGGACTCGGGAGAGGCCAGGCTGATTGTAATTGTGGTGAAATTACTTTTGATTTTATTATCCTTTTTGTAAGACATAGTCTCCTTGTTTTTTAAAGTTGAGGTGAAAGGTAAAAGGTGAAAGGCAAAAGGCTTCGACGTTGTGTCCTAAACCTTTCACCTTTAACCTTTAAGCTTTAACCTTATTCCAATGTGATATCTAAACCTAAACCTCTTAATTCATGAACCAATACGTTGAATGATTCAGGAACTGATGGTGTTGGCAGGTTTTCACCTTTAACAATAGCCTCGTAAGTTTTAGCACGACCGATAACATCATCCGATTTAACGGTTAATATTTCCTGCAGTATGTTTGATGCACCGAATGCTTCGAGTGCCCAAACCTCCATCTCACCAAAACGCTGACCACCAAACTGGGCTTTACCACCCAATGGCTGTTGTGTAATTAATGAGTATGGCCCTATTGAACGTGCGTGCATCTTATCATCAACCATGTGACCCAGTTTCAGCATGTATATGATACCTACCGTGGTCTGTTGGTCAAAACGATCACCTGTTAAGCCATTGTATAAATAGGTACGGCCTGATTCTGGCAAGTTTGCCTTTTTAACCCACTCCTCCACTTCTTCATGGCTTGCACCATCAAAAATCGGAGTTGCAAATTTAATACCAAGCTCTTTACCTGCCCAACCTAATACGGTTTCATAGATCTGCCCTAAGTTCATACGTGAAGGTACACCCAGCGGGTTCAACACAATATCAACCGGTGTTCCGTCTTCAAGGAAAGGCATATCCTCGTCACGTACAATACGTGCAACAATACCTTTATTACCGTGACGACCGGCCATTTTGTCACCCACTTTAAGCTTACGCTTTTTAGCGATGTAAACTTTAGCCATTTGAACTATACCTGATGGCAGCTCATCACCCACACTGATAGCGAATTTATCACGACGATAAGCACCCAATTCCTCATTAACTTTAATGTTGTAGTTATGAAGTAAGGTTTTTATCTGATCGTTCTTATCATCATCAGTTGTCCATTTAGTTGGGTTAATATTTTCATAATTAAGCTCAACTAATATTTTCTGAGTGAATTTCACACCTTTTGGTACATGAAGCTCTTTGTAAACGTTGTAAACACCTTGTGATGTTTTACCGTTCACGATCTCAAATAACTTTTCGATCAAAGTGTTTTTAAGATCTTTTACTGCTTTATCATGTTTGTTATCAAGTTTCTCTAACTGTGCTTTTTCCTCAGCTTTTGAAGTTTTCTTAGCACGGCTAAATAATTTGGTATCAATAACCACACCAGCAATTGATGGCGGAGTTTTCAGGGATGCATCTTTAACATCACCTGCTTTATCACCAAATATGGCACGTAACAGTTTTTCTTCCGGTGAAGGATCAGACTCACCTTTTGGAGTGATCTTACCTATCAGGATATCGCCTTCCTTAACCTCGGCACCAACACGGATAATTCCGTCTTCGTCAAGATCTTTGGTAGCTTCTTCTGATACGTTAGGAATATCTGGTGTCAATTCCTCTTCACCACGTTTGGTATCACGTACTTCCAGTTCAAACTCTTCAACGTGAAGAGAAGTGAAAATATCCTGTGATACTACACGCTCAGATATAACAATCGCATCCTCAAAGTTGTAACCTTGCCAAGGCATGAATGCCACTTTAAGGTTACGGCCTAATGCAAGTTCACCAGCCTGTGTGGCATAACCTTCGCAAAGCACCTCGCCTTTTGATACCCTTTGGCCTTTTCTAACAATTGGCTTAAGGTTCATGGTAGTACTTTGGTTGGTTTTCTTGAACTTGGTTAAACGGTAGCTTTTTGAATCGCCATCAAATGAAATCAGGCGGTCAAGTTCGTTACGGTCATATTTAATACGGATTTCGTTTGCATCAACATATTCAACCACACCATCGCCTTCGGCATTGATCAGTGTACGTGAATCTTTTGCAACACGACCTTCCAGTCCGGTTCCAACAATTGGCGCTTCAGGGCGTAACAAAGGTACAGCCTGGCGTTGCATGTTTGATCCCATCAATGCACGGTTAGCATCATCATGTTCCAGGAACGGAATTAATGAAGCCGCGATCGAGGTGATCTGGTTTGGAGCAATATCCATCAAATCAAGTCTTTCAGGCTCAATGATCGGGAAGTCACCCTCAAAACGTGCTTTAACACGTGGAAGAGCAAATACACCGTTATCATCATAATGCGCGTTGGCCTGGCCAATAGTTTTACCGTCTTCATCTTCTGCAGACAGGTAAATAACCGGCTCCTGAACCTGTACTTTACCTTCAACCACACGTTTGTACGGCGTTTCGATAAAGCCTAAGTTGTTGATCTTGGCGTGTACGCAAAGTGACGAAATCAAACCAATGTTTGGTCCCTCCGGAGTTTCAATAGTACACAACCTACCGTAGTGGGTGTAGTGTACGTCACGAACCTCGAAACCTGCACGCTCACGTGACAGACCACCGGGCCCTAAGGCTGACAGACGACGCTTGTGCGTGATCTCTGCCAGTGGATTGGTTTGGTCCATGAACTGTGATAACTGGTTTGTTCCGAAGAATGAGTTGATCACAGATGATAATGTACGCGCGTTGATCAGGTCGGTTGGGGTAAACACCTCGTTGTCACGGATGTTCATACGCTCACGTATAGTACGTGCCATACGAGCCAAACCAACACCAAACTGAGCATATAACTGCTCACCCACTGTACGAACACGACGGTTTGACAAGTGATCAATATCATCCACCTCAGCTTTAGAGTTGATCAGTTTGATCAGGTACTTAACAATGGCAATGATATCCTGCTTGGTTAATACCTTTGTTTCATCAGAGGTATTCAGTTTCAACTTACGGTTGATGCGGTAACGGCCCACATCGCCCAGGTCATATCTTTTATCAGAGAAGAATAAACGATCAATGATACCACGGGCTGTTTCTTCATCAGGTGGTTCAGCGTTACGTAATTGACGGTAGATATGCTCAACCGCTTCTTTCTCTGAGTTGGAAGTATCTTTTTGTAAGGTATTATATATAATAGTATAATCACCGCTGGTTGAAGCATCTTCTTTGTTAAGAATGATAGTTTTAACACCAGCATCAATGATCATATCAATATGGTCATCTTCCAGTACGGTTTCACGCTCAAGAATGATCTCATTACGGTCGATAGAAACAACTTCACCTGTATCTTCATCCACAAAATCTTCAACCCATTTTTTGAGCACCCTTGCAGCAAGCTTACGGCCAATGAATTTCTTCAGGCCTGATTTGCTTACTTTTACTTCGTCGGCCAGTTCAAACAACTCTAATATATCTTTATCAGAGTCATAACCAATGGCACGAAGCAGTGTAGTAACCGGGAATTTCTTTTTACGGTCAATGTAAGCATACATCACGTTGTTAACGTCAGTTGCAAACTCAATCCATGAACCTTTGAAAGGTATAACACGGGCCGAATATAATTTTGTACCGTTGGTGTGGCGGCTTTGACCAAAGAACACACCTGGTGAACGGTGTAACTGCGATACAATTACACGCTCGGCACCGTTAATAACAAAAGTACCTTTAGGGGTCATGTAAGGGATAGTTCCCAGGTACACGTCCTGTACAATTGTTTCAAAATCTTCGTGCTCCTCATCATTACATGACAGGCGAAGCTTGGCTTTTAAAGGTACACTGTAAGTTAATCCGCGCTCAATACACTCTTGTATATCATAACGTGGCGGATCAATAAAGTAGTCAAGAAACTCTAAAACAAAGATGTTTCTTGAATCTGATATAGGAAAATTTTCGGCAAACACTTTAAACAAACCTTCTTTATAACGGTTGTCTGAGGTGGTTTCCAATTGAAAAAATTCCTGGAAAGATTGCAACTGAACATCCAGAAAATCAGGGTAATCAAGTACCTTTCTACTGGTTGCAAAGTTTACTCTTTGATTATTTTTGTTTGCCAAGGTATTATAATTTTAGTTTATTAATAAACTTATACTTGTTTGATTAAAGTTTTTCCTGAACTTCAAACAAAAATGGGGGTAATATAAACAGCAATAGACCCCGACCAAAATAGGTCGGAGTCTCATGCTATATTTTAGTAGGTTAAATTATTTAACCTCAACTACTGCTCCGGCTTCTTCTAATTGTTTTTTCAGAGATTCGGCTTCTTCTTTAGTAACACCAGTTTTTACTTCTTTAGGTGCACCATCAACTAAGTCTTTAGCTTCTTTCAAACCAAGACCGGTTAAGTCTTTAACTAATTTAACAACTGCTAATTTAGCGCCACCTGCTTCTTTCAGGATAACGTCAAATGCTGTTTGTTCTGCAGCAGCAGCAGGGGCATCATCGCCACCAGCAGGAGCAGCAGCAACAGCAACAGCTGCAGCAGCAGGCTCAATACCATACTCATCTTTTAAGATCTGAGCTAATTCGTTTACTTCTTTTACTGTTAAGTTTACCAACTGTTCAGCAAACGCTTTTAAATCCGCCATTTTATTTAAATTTTACTTTTAATGCTTTTTGTTTTTTAATATCGAACTTTAATAAGGTGTTCGTTAACCTCTTTCCTGTAATGTTTTCACAACACCTGCGATGATAGTTCCGCCTGATTGCAGTGCAGAAATAACGTTTTTTGCAGGTGATTGCAGTAATCCAATTATCTCTCCAATCAGTTGTTCCTTTGATTTTAGTTTGATCAAAGTATCGATCTGATTATCACCGATAAATATCGCTGAATCAATATATGCTGCTTTTAAAACTGGTTTGTCACCTTGTTTCCTTAATTGTTTGATCAGCTTTGCCGGAGCAGTTGCTGATTTTGAGAAAAGGATTGATGATGAACCTTTTAATACATCATATATTGGAGTGTAATCACCGCCCGCAGCTTCCATAGCTTTTTTAATCAAGCTATTTTTCGCTACCTTCATCGTAATGTCGCTTTCGAAACATTTACGACGGATGTTATTGATCTTTGCAACCGATAGATCAGAAGTATCAGTAATATAAAAATTACCGTATTCTTTCATCTGTTCAGTAAGGGCAAGAACAAGGTCGTGTTTTTCTTCTTTATTCATGATTAAATCCCCGCTACTGTTTTAGTTTCAATTGCAATTCCAGGCGACATGGTTGAAGAGATATGAATACTCTTGAAATATGTTCCTTTTGCTGCAGATGGTTTTAATTTTGAGATAGTTTGCAATACTTCTAATGCATTCTCATAAATTTTATCTGCAGGGAAAGATGCTTTTCCTATTGAGGTATGGATGATACCTGTTTTATCAACCTTGAAGTCGATTTTACCACCTTTTACCTCAGTTACAGCTTTTCCAACTTCTGGAGTTACTGTTCCTGATTTAGGGTTTGGCATAAGGTTACGTGGGCCTAATATACGACCTAAACGACCTACCTTAGCCATAACACTTGGCATAGTGATGATAATATCAACATCAGTCCATCCGCCTTCAATCTTGGCAATATAATCATCCAAACCTACGTAATCCGCACCTGCGTCTTTTGCTTCTTGTTCCTTATCAGGAGTACAAAGCACCAGTACACGTACAGTTTTACCGGTTCCATGAGGTAATGTTGCAATACCACGTACCATTTGATTGGCTTTACGCGGGTCAACACCTAAACGAACGTCTATATCAACAGATGAGTCAAACTTGGTAAGGGTTAATTCCTTTACTAAAGCCGACGCAGCTTCTAATGAATACGATTTGTTTGCCTCAATTTTGGAGAGTGCCACTTTCTGATTTTTTGTTAATCTAGCCACTGTCTTAAACTGATTTTAATATAAATTAATTAATTCCAGGGAGCCGTACCTGATACGGTTATTCCCATACTACGGGCAGTACCTGCCACCATTTTCATGGCTGATTCAATTGTGAATGCGTTAAGATCCACCATTTTATCTTTAGCAATAGTTTCAACCTGTTCCCAATTTACATTGGCAACTTTTTTACGGTTGGGCTCTGCTGAACCACTTTTTAAACCTGTTGCTTCCAATAACTGGATTGCAACCGGAGGGGTTTTAATGATAAAATCGAAAGATTTATCAACGTAAACAGTAATCAAAACAGGCAACACTTTACCAGGTTTATCCTGGGTACGTGCATTAAACTGCTTGCAAAACTCCATTATGTTCACCCCTTTTGCACCTAATGCAGGTCCAATTGGCGGTGATGGGTTTGCAGCGCCGCCTTTTACCTGCAGCTTTACCATCGCACCGATTTCTTTTGCCATTTTAATTTACTTTAATTATAACTCAATGTTAGTAAGTGGAAGCTAAGTAACATTTAAGATTGTTTTGATTTCGGATTTGGGATATTCCATTTCGAATTTATTCCCGTGCTCTTCTATCTTATATTTTAAATTCAACAAATTCCGAAATCGAAAATTCGACATCCGAAATTTTGAAAACTATTCTTTTTCTACCTGCATGTAATTCAATTCAAGCGGCGTACGGCGCCCAAATATCTTTACCATTACTTTTAATTTCTTTTTCTCTTCATTAACCTCTTCTATTAC
>NZ_JBFUJG010000165.1:0-9793 GCF_056401495.1 Mucilaginibacter sp. P4_E8 | reverse complement strand
TAATACTACTGATTGTAAGGTCAAATATATAAAAGTTAATACAGTAAAAGCATCATTTTACTATTAAACATGCCATAAAATTTATGCGAATACCGCAGCCACAGCGGTAAATGGGGTAAATATGCTGATTAAAACTATTGATTTTGTATAGTTTAAAGATAGATGTTAAATATGAGATTTGAGACGTGAGATATGATGGATTTATATCTTATAATTCTCTTTTCCGCAGAAAGAGAGGTGCTTTAATTCTTTATCTTTTGTCCATCATCTTTTGTCAGTTTCCCAGTCTCCTTTCCTCAGTCTTGTTAAACCTTTGCGGCATTTCCCCGTCTACCATATAACTCGGCACAATAATTGAAATATACGCCGCATATTAAGAAGATACTATGAAAAAGATAATTTTAGGAATGCTTGCAGGATGCTTTATACTTGCAGCCTCGGTTACCAAAACACAAGCGCAGGTAAGTGTAAATGTAAATCTGGGTATTTGGGACCCACCTGCAGAATACTCGGGCGTTAACTATTACTATTTACCCGATGTAGAGAGCTATTACTATGTACCAACCCATCAATATGTTTATTTAGAGGGCAACAGCTGGGTATTCAGAAAATCCTTACCACCACGTTATAGTTCATACAATATACGAAATGGCTATAAAGTAGCGGTTAACAGGCCACGTGCTTATAGATATTATAATGATGACCGTGCCCGCTATGCCCGCTACAGGGGCACGCATGACAGGCAGGTAATTATCCGCGACCATTACCACACCCGCGTGGTAAACCGTACAAGGGTGGTGAACCGCACAAAATATGTAAACAAACAACAACACGGACATAAAGATAATGGCCGGCATAAAGGACATGACAAACACTAAGAATATAAATTATTAAAAGTGTTGGAAAATATATATTAACAAAAAAGACCGCTGATTAGCGGTCTTTTTTGTTAAATCATCATGGCATTACGAGGCACGAGGCAATCCCTGATTAGCAGAGTGGCTCTGTATAGTATAGAGATTGCTTCGTACCTCGCAATGACGCGTGGTTGAAATGCTCTTACTTGAGCTCGTTTATCCAACAAAGCTTTTAGCCTTTGCCAGTGCGGCATCCAATCCGCTTATATCGCTACCACCGGCAGTTGCAAAAAACGGCTGACCGCCGCCGCCGCCTTTTACTTCTTTGGCCAGTTCTTTAACAATATTACCGGCATGTAAGCCTTTTTCCTTTACCAGGTTTTCGGCTATCATTACGGTGAGGCTGGGCTTACCGTCGAAATCGGCAGCCAGTACCAGGAACAGATTGGGTACAATATCTTTTAACTGGTAGGCCAGGTTTTTAACAGCTTCGGCATTGGGCAGGGCAACTTTTTGGGCGATGAAATTAATACCGCCTATAGCCACGGCCTTTTGTGCCAGTTCATTTTTTAAACCTGATGACTTTTCAAGGATGCTTTTTTCTATTTCCTTTTTCAGTTTGGAGTTTTCGTCAAGCAGGCTCTCCACACTTTTTGTGAGGTCTTTAGGGTTTTTAAGCAGATCCTTTAGCTGATTTACCAGTTGGTTTTGATTAGTGATATAAACTTCGGCGCCAACACCCGTAATGGCCTCAATACGGCGAACCCCGGCGGCTACGGCGCTTTCGGCAATTATTTTGAAATAGCCTATTTGCCCGGTGGCCTGTACATGCGTACCACCACAAAGCTCTTTACTAAATTCATCATCGAAAGTAATTACGCGTACATATTCACCATACTTTTCACCAAACAGGGCAGTTACACCACTGCTGATGGCTTCGGCATATAATACGGTGCGTTCTTCTTTCAGCGGGATGTTCTGACGTACCTTTTGATTAACGATGGCTTCTATTTGTCCAAGTTCCTCATCGGTTACTTTGGCGAAGTGCGAAAAATCGAACCGCAGATAATCGGCATTTACCAGGGACCCTTTTTGATTCACGTGACTGCCCAATACCTGTTTCATAGCAGCGTGCAGCAGGTGCGTAGCCGAGTGGTTTGCATTGGTTTGGCTGCGCAATGAAGGGTCAACAATAGCGGTAAGGGCATCGTCAATATCATCGGGCAGGGTATCTACATAATGAACGATGAGGCCGTTCTCTTTTTTGGTATCTGTTACTTTAACGATCTCGCCATCCGGGAACACCAACTCACCCTTATCCCCTACCTGGCCACCGCTTTCGGCATAGAAAGGTGTTTTATCCAAAACTATCTGGAATTGCTCTTTACCTTTTGCGGTTACCTTGCGGTATTTTACTACATGTGCGATAGTTTCTGTTTCATCATAGCCGGTAAATTCAACGCCTTCATCTTCTTTTAGGGTAACCCAATCGCCGGTATCAACAATTGAAGCAGCGCGGGAACGGGTCTTTTGTTGTTGTAGGGCAGCTTCAAAGCCTTCAATGTCAACTTTCCAGCCCTTTTCGCGAGCCATCAATTCCGTTAAATCAATAGGAAAACCGTACGTATCTGACAATTCAAAAGCAAATCTTCCAAAAATAACTTTATCGTTGGCAGCAAACTGACTTTTCTTATAATTTATCGCTTCTGTTACGACATAATCTTGTTTCGTTTTCCCTGAAATTACTTCATTAAAAAGTTTAATTCCATTTTCTAATGTTCTTAAAAAAGATGTTTCCTCCTCCAAAATCACCTTTTGCACAAAATCCTTCTGACTATACAAATTATCAAACACACCTTTAAACTGATCTGCCAGTAAAGGCACTAATTGATTAAAGAATGGCTCTTTGAAACCCAGGGTTTGATAACTATAACGTACCGCTCTACGTAAAATACGGCGGATCACATAACCTGCTTTATTGCTTGCAGGCAACTGTCCATCGGCAATGGCAAAGCTAATAGCACGGATATGGTCGGCTAATACACGCATGGCTACAGCTTCGTTCCAATCGGCATCGCCGGGTTTGGCTTTACTGTTGTAAGCTTTGCCGCTTTTCTCTGCAATGAACTGGATCATTGGTTGAAAAACATCTGAATCATAGTTGGATGTTTTTCCCTGCAATACACGAACCAAACGCTCAAAGCCCATCCCAGTATCCACATGCTTGTTTGGCAACGGTTGCAGTGCACCGCCTTTTAAGCGATTAAACTGCATGAATACATTATTCCAGATCTCAATTACCTGGTCGTGGTCGGCATTTACCAGGGTAGCTCCGCTTACCTCGGCTCGCTCATTATCCGGGCGACTATCATAATGAATCTCGGAACATGGACCACATGGACCGGTTTCGCCCATTTCCCAAAAGTTATCTTTTTTATTGCCGCGGAGGATATGGTCTTCCGCGACCAGTGCTTTCCATAATTCGTAGGTTTCGGTATCTTTTTCAAGGCCTTCCTTATCGTCGCCTTCAAAATAGGTTACGTACAGGCGGTCTTTAGGTAATTTGTAAACTTCGGTAAGTAACTCCCAGCTCCAGGCAATGGCTTCTTTTTTAAAGTAGTCACCAAAGCTCCAGTTGCCCAGCATCTCGAACATGGTATGGTGGTAGGTATCAATACCCACTTCTTCCAGATCATTATGCTTGCCTGATACGCGCAGGCAGCGTTGGGTATCGGCCACGCGTGGCGCTTTTGCAGGTGCTTCGCCCAAAAATATATCTTTAAACTGGTTCATCCCCGCGTTGGTGAACATGAGGGTTGGGTCGTTTTTTATTACAATTGGTGCAGAAGGAACGATGATATGTCCCTTAGAAACAAAAAAATCAAGAAAAGCCTGTCGTATCTGTGAAGCTGTCATAGTGTGCAAATGTAATTATTAGTCGGAATTTGTCTGAACCTGAATGCATAGAATTAATGAATTGACAGAATTTTTGTTTGGTTGAATTAAATTTGTCTGAACCGCGATTTGTAGAATTTGTCTGAACCGCGATTTATGGGATTTATTAAATGAACAGGATTAAATAAAAATCAGGATAATCCTTTAATCCCATAAATCGCGGTTCAGACAAACATTTTAAGACAACCTTTCACATGCTTATGCGTTATTATTAAAAAATACAGTAGTTCTTATTATTAAAAATAAAAACTAAATTAGCTTATGGAAACGTTGAGAGTTGATATTCAAAATGATCAGGAAAAAAAAGTACTCCTGGCTTTTTTAGACAGTTTGAATTATCAATATACCATTGATAAGGATATTGATGTAACCAATACCCCGTTAAAAGATCTGGATGAGCGTAAAGCCGATTTACTGAGCGGTAAAACATCATCTCTGCCCTGGGACGAGGGTAAATCATAATATCCTTGCTAAAATTATAAGGCCGAAATCGACATTCCGAAACAGGGGAGCTTTTCTGAATACCCCTTAAAAAATAAACAACAAGCCAAAAATTTCGAAATTATCAAATACATTTGCATATGCCTTACAAAGACCGCGAGATAAGCAAAATGTATTACACCATGGGCGAGGTATCGGCCATGTTTGATGTTAATCAGTCGCTTATCCGTTTCTATGAAAAGGAGTTTGATGTACTGCAACCCAAAAAAAATAAAAAGGGCAACCGTTATTTTACTCCCGAGGACATCGAGAACTTTAAGATCATTTTTCACCTCATACGCGATAAGGGCTACACCCTGAACGGCGCCAAAGAGCATTTAAAGCATAACATGACCGATACCAAAGAAAATCAGCGTGTTATTGATTCGCTCGAAAACATAAAAAAATTCCTGCTCGAAGTGCGCGACCAGTTGTAGGTGCACACTTCGTATCAAGTAGCGAGTATCAGGTATCACGACAGTGATATTTTTTTATAATACCTCCAAAAATTTTGATACTTGATACTCGCTACTTGATACTAAATCATATTTTTATTGTTTATTGATATACATGCTCGCAAACCATAAAGGCGAAATCCCTGTTGTTATACTGCTGATGCCCTGGTTGTTAGGCATAACATTAGGTATYAGTTTTATTTCGGCTGTTTATTTACCTTTTTTACTTGGCGCTTCTATTGGTTTAAGTATTATATTTATTGTACTTAATTTAAACTATCAGCGACTAAAAATTTATAAACGGCGATGGCTTGGCGGTCTGCTCATTAGCCTTATTTTACTGGCAGCCGGATGGATCAGCGCGATCAGTTATAACGAACTAAATAACCGGCATCATTTTTCAAAGTTGCCATCACCATACTTATCAGTAAAGATCAATAATGAACCGCAGCTTAAGAACGGACTCATCCGGTTTACAACTACGGTTCAGCAAAGCATCAATAGTAAGCGAGCTACAGTAGTTACAGGAACGCTGCTCATTACCCTGAAAGATAGCGCCGCCATAGGCTTGCAATATGGTGATGAACTACTGGTACCGGCCACGTACACCCCTATCGACCCCCCCTTTAACCCGGCAGAATTTAATTATAAAAAATACCTGGCCCATCAGAATATTTATCACCAGCTGTTTTTATATCCGGGGCAATACCGGGTATTACAACACAACAAAGGCAACCCGCTCATTGCCTATGCGCTTAAGTTAAGGCAGCAAATGGTGGCAAAATTTAAACAACAACTGCACAACCCCGATGCTATTGCTGTGGCTTCAACCCTGATACTGGGCTACAAAGACGACCTGAGTAATGATGTTTTACAGGCTTATTCAAAAACGGGAACCATTCATGTTTTATCGGTTTCGGGAGCGCACGTGGCCATTATATATTTTTTATTACAGTGGATGCTTGGTTTTTTGAACCGGTACAAGTACGGTAAAGCTTTAAAAACAACGGTAATTATCCTGCTGGTATGGTATTACGCCATGTTAACCGGCTTTTCGCCGGCGGTTTGCCGTGCCGCGGTCATGATCAGCATGGTTATCATCGGCGACACCTTTGTGCGGTATATTAATATGCTGAATATCCTGGCCATATCAGCCTTTTTATTGTTGCTGTATGATCCGTTTTTTATAACAGATGTCGGTTTCCAGCTATCCTATCTCGCGGTTGCAGGTCTGATCGTTTTACAGCCGGTAGTATATAAATGGGTAACGTTTAAAAACAAATGGGTCAATAAATTATGGGCCTTGTGTTCGGTATCTATAGCGGCGCAGGTAATTACTTTTCCGTTAAGCGCGTTTTATTTTCACCAGTTCCCGGTTTATTTTTTGGCGAGCAACCTGCTTATCATTATACCAACCATGATTATTATGTATAGCGGATTATGCTATCTGCTTTTTTCGTGGGTGTCTATGCTGTCAACACTACTGGCTTGGGTACTTGAAAATACTATCCTGTTCATGAATAAAGCGCTGGCACTTATTGAACATGCCCCTTTTGCCAGCATTGGTAAAATATGGTTCACCACAACCGAGTATCTGCTTACCTATGCCTTCCTCATCACCCTGTTTTATTTTTTGTACGATAAAAAGCCCTGGCTGCTACGGTTAAGTATAGGCTGCCTGCTGTTGCTGTGTATAAGTATCAGCATAAAAAGATATGATTTGACCAATACCAAATCAATTGCCTTTTTAAACCTGCGCAAAAACACTGGATTGGTATTTAAAAGCGGTAACAATGCCATTATACTAAGTAACCTTGCCGATACCGACAAAAACTACAGCTATTCGGTACAGCCCTATCTGGACAGCAACAAAGTAAGCAATGCAAAGTTGTATGATCTTAAACAGGGCATTAGTACACCTTATTTCAAAAAACAAGGTAACCTGATCCAGTTTTATGATAAAAGGATATTGATATACAACAGCGAACTGCCAAACATACAACTACCCCAAAAACTAAAAACCGATTACCTTTACATTACCGGCAACCCGCATACTGATCTGCACCAGATCGGCAAAAATTATGATTACCAGGTGCTTGTGATCGATGGCAGTAATACCAGCAAATTAATTAATCAACTTGAAGGCGAAGCAAAGGAAATGCATATAAATTATAGCATATTAAAGCGTAACAATTCGTTAATTGCACTATCTAACTGAAAAAAATTAAACCAAATACCAAAAAATTTGTCTTTTAACCTAAAACCAGTAAATTGGTATAAATCAAACTAAAAACATGAATATTAAATTTTTCAACGTTGCATTGGGCCTTGCTCTTACCGCAACAGCCATGAGCGCCAGCGCACAAAAAAAATACACAGAAGGTGTAGTAGTACTTTCTACTGCCATGCAGGGCCAGCAGGTTGATGCTAAAGGCTACTTCAGGGCCGATTCAAGTGCATTCGCTTTTACCACCGGACCGGCAACCATAAAAATATTAACAGATGCCGGCGGAAAATCAATGGCTGTTTTAGTTGATGTCCCTGTTGCTAATATTAAAAAAGCAGCAATTGCCAATCCCGACGAAGTTGATCAGGCTATAGCAGCAATGCCAACTTTCACTTTTGCACCAGGTACCGAAACCAAACAGATATCGGGCTTTAACTGTAAAAAAGTAGTGGCTACTGATTCAAAAACTAAAAAAACTTATGATATCTGGGTTACCAATGATATTGAAGTGCCTATTACCGGTATAGCTAAATATTACAGAGAAGCCGGTGGTTTCCCTATCCAATATACCTCATTTAGTCAGGGTCAAAGCACCGAGGTTACTGTAAAAAGTGTAACTGAAGGAAAAGCACCTGCCGGTACATTTGGCATCCCTGCTGATTTTGAGAAAATATCTATGGACGATCTTAAAGCCATGAGCGGAGGCAGATAAGCGTCTTCACTAACAATTCATTAAAGGTTTCTTAACATTGCGGTTAAAGTACTACTTTTGTACCCCCATATGTTAAGAAACCTTTTTAGTATAGTCAGATTTTTTGTTTTCTGGCTGGTGTTTTTCGCAATCACCAGGGTAACATTTGAATTGTATTTTTTTCACAAGCTTAACGGAGCAGGTTTTGGTGAAATACTACAAACGTTTTTCTATGGCCTGCGCCTTGATGCTTCGGCTGCCGCTTATATCTGTATCATCCCTTTATTTGTATTCGTTGTTTACTGGTGTATCCCTTCCCGCTCAGTTAAACCCATATGGCTTAAAGGTTACGTTTGGTTTTGCTTGTTTTGCATATCATTAAATACGATACTTAACTTTAACATTTTCAGGGAGTGGGGTACAAAGGTTACCTTCAGGGTGTTTAGCTCGTTATATCATGCCCCATCAGAGGCCCTGGCTTCTACCGGGTCTTCTCCTGTAGCCAGGTGTATCACCATTGGCATATTACTGCTTGGTACGGGTATATTGCTATCCAATTACATTATAAACTACAATTTTAAAAAGCCCGTTACCGAACCACGCATAAAAGCTGTTGCCATATGTTTACTGTTATTCGCAAATTTTGTATTGATGAGGGGCGGCTTACAAACTGAACCTGTAAATCAAAACGCGGCTTACTTTTCTGATAAGGAGATCATGAACCAATGTGCCTTAAATACAGAATGGAACTTATTTAACAACATTTTCGAAAATTTCCGCAGGCCATATAATCCTTATGTGTTTATGCAGCCCGGCAGCGCGGCGCAACTGGTACAAGATATATTTAGTGTAAAAGGCGATTCTACACTAAAGGTACTTACCACCAACCGGCCCAACGTGGTGATCATTCAGCTGGAAAGCTATACGGCAAGCATTATTGAATCATTAGGCGGAGATAAGGGCGTAGCCCCAAACTTTGAAAAATTCATCCATAACGGTATCCTGTTTAACAATATCTACTCATCTGCCGACCGTACCGACAAAGGGATCATATCTATCATGAGCGGCTTTCCCTCGCAGGCTATCCGTACTGTGGTGGCCGATACCATTAAGCAAAAAAAGCTGCCGGCATTATCCACCGTCTTTAAAAACGCGGGATATCAAACCACTTACTTTTATGGTGGTAAAAGCACCTATATGGACTTTAACATATTTATGAAAAGCCACCTGGTTGATCATATTATTGATGAGTTTACCTTTGATAAAAGCCAGGTAAAAACAGAATGGGGCGTGTATGATGATGTGCTTTTAAGCAAGCATTTACAATATAATGAGCAGCAAAAACAACCATTTTTTTCATATCTGCAAACATCAACCAACCATGAGCCTTTTGTGCTGCCTGTAAAAGCACATTATCCGGATGATGATGCTGAAGGTGATGCGAGCAATAAGTTCAGGAGTACCGCCTACTTTACCGATTCATGCCTTAACGCTTATTTTGAACAGGCCAAAAAGCAGGCCTGGTATAAAAACACCCTGTTTATTTTAGTGGCCGATCATGGTCACCGCTTGCCACGTAATATATCTGAGGCTTATAATCCTGCCAAATACCATATACCGCTATTGTTTTTTGGCGATGTGATAAAGCCCGAATACCGCGGCAAAAAGATCAGTAAATTAGGAGGACAAACGGATATTGCCGCCACCCTGCTATCGCAGTTAGGTATGCTACATGATCAGTTTAAATGGTCAAAGGATCTGCTTAACCCACAGTCGGCCGATTTTGCCTTTTTTGATTGGGATAATGGCTTTGCCTTTATGCTGCCACACCAAACTGTAGCCTACGATAATTCGGGCCGCAGGATTGTTTATACCAGTAATAAAGGCATTGACCAGAAGACCACAGATAAAACACTATTATACGGCAAAGCGTTTTTGCAGCAGGTGTATACGGAGTATATGGCTTTTTGACCGTTGATTGGTCTGATTACGTTGATTTCGCTGATTTTGTCTGAACCTTGATTTTTGGGATTTAGGGATTTTCTTGATTCCATTTTCTTATTGTCATTCTGAGCGCAGCGAAGAATCTATTAGGCTACATGCATGTTTACGAGTAGATCCTTCGCTG
>NZ_JBFUJG010000164.1:0-9842 GCF_056401495.1 Mucilaginibacter sp. P4_E8 | reverse complement strand
GTGATGAACGGGTTTGAGCTTACTTTTAAAACTGAACTGTACTTAGTATAGCAATTATTGTAAGCAGCTGACACCTGGGTTAAGGTAGCATCATCAACAAGTTTTACAAATGCATCCAATACATCATCTGTAGTTTTCAGATCAGTATAAGGTACATTAAAGCGTTTTAACTGTATCTGATATGGCAAATTCACATTTGCTTCTTTGAGTGCAATTCCGCTTAGTTTAACTTCCTTAAGCGCGGTTTTGGCTCTTGACACTGCTTTGATGGCGGGAGTAGTACTTGTATCCGGCAAATCTTTTTTGGCGACAAGTAAAGGCTTAACCTGAAAGGCCATCTTCTCCCCTTTGTTATTACAATCCTGTGTATCGCAGTTCTTAAGATCAGTTTCCCTGGCTTCCAGAAATAGCACAACCACATAATCACTTAAATTAATAGCCGCAGACGACAGGGTTTTTGCGTTTAACTTTTGCGTGCTTTCCAGATTGTTAAACTGATCATCTGATAACAATAACCAGATATCTTTACCAGTGCAAAATGGTTTATAAAAGGGCAGATCACCTTTGTCATAAACAAATGGCAGGTCATTGGGCATCTCAATGGCCGGATAAGGCACATAATAGGTATATTGGGTGGTATCCTGTGTAATTAAATACCCTTGTGAGGTAACTCCGCAGCCTTTGGTAATTTCAATAACTCCGGGATTAAGCACAATATCCAGTCCGCAAACAATGCCAATACCTATCAGCTTGTTGCGTGTCCAGCGGTTTTGCTGATCAAGGTAGTTAAAAGTTTCATTGAGGTGATCGTTGGTGAGCACCTGATCTGGTTCGAATACGATGTATTCCATTGGATTTGCCATATATCAATTTTTTAAAGATCCTAAAATGGTTTTGCCCAGCATTACCGGGTTGGTATCCTTACTTTCATCACAATCGTGCAAAGTAGCTACCGGGTATTCACTATGTAAATTAAACAGCAGTTGTACCAATGTGTCATTTGCCGTTTGCAGGTTATTTATGGTTGTATTATCAAATGAATAATTTGCCAGGGCTGTTATCCATGTTTTATAAGCATTCTCAAAATCAAAAAGCGACTGATCATTTATCCAGCAAACTTTTACCATGGTGTGAGCCGGTACTTCCTGCCTAACAATATCTTCAAAGTAATTTCTGAAAGCCATACTGCGGAAATGCACCGGCCAGTAAGGCAACACGACCGACATTTTGAATGAATAAGGATCCTGTTCGCCACAGAAATCACAGTTGGGATCCAAACATACAGGCGCAAACTTAAACTGGTTGTTGCGCGGCCTTAATAAAAGATGCTCAATCAGGTGAAGCCCATCTGCATCACACTCTGTATTAAATTCTGTTATAAATTGCCTCAAAGCAGTATTTGCATCCTGTTGCGATGCAAAATCATTACTTACCGCCAGGTTATTGCCGGCATCATCAGCGACATAAATATTCCAGTTGCTCCCTGTTTGTTTAATAGTGTAGTTTTGGCCGGCCAATACCAGATCCATAAATGCCGGCAGGGCATTGTTCAGATCATTTTTTGTGGCATAAGTCGTTACAGAGGTAAGCGTCCCTCCATGTTGATTGCTAAATACAAACTGGTATTTAGCAGGTGTATCACTTGTGGTGGTGATGGTGGCGTTACCAATGCAATACAAAAACCGCCGATAATAATTATTGATACCTCCTAAATGACATAGCTTTTTCTCTAAGCCYGATACATTGTCTGTATCCCATAATTTGGTGGTATCAACTGTAAAATCGGGCTTTGATGGAAAATAATTGAATGCCCTGCCTCTTTGATAGCTGATAACGGGATAGTCTTTTAAAAAGGATATCTTACTATCTATCAGATTGGCCGGGGTTATATGGGTTTCTTTTTGGGTAGCATAATCAAGCGAATAATTGAGCAAAACATATTCGTTAAATGACTCACCAAACCTGCTCATCAAGTGATCAAGGAAACGGTTGCGCCTGTCAGCAAAAACTTCCTTCGATTCATATAATTTTTGCCAGTTGTTCACCGTAGCTGCAGTTGAATCCTGGTTTTGCATAACCAGTTGCTCAATGGTTTTCGCTGATCCATCTATTTTATAAATGGGCTGAATATTCTTGATATCCCCTAAAAACTGCGCATAATAAGTTTGTACTATCTTATCGGTTGAGAAAAGCTCCTTTGCACCATTCAGTTGCGAAAAGAAATCGGCCAATAACTGGTCAAACAGTAATAAATACGCCTGGAGTTGTTTGGCCTGCGCTTTTCTTTCTTCACTTACAGTTGAGGGCAGCCCGGCATTCCCAATGCCATAAGTTTGGGGGAAAAGATATTCAATAGAGGTATAATTATCTAAAGAGGCATAACTACCTGTAGGAATGGCCAGGTCATCAGTATGCCCCGATAGCTTATTACGGGCCTTTACCGCGCGCAGCCATTTTAAGGTGTCTCGAACTTCGGCCAGTGATGGTAAATAAGGGAACTGATTTTTATAGAACAGGAGTTTTGACTTGGTTTCTGAAAACACTGGCTTGCAACCGGAGGTAACCGGCATGCACCAGTTTTTACCGCTTTGACCGGGAACCGGTTTATCGTCGGCTCCGTATTTGGTCATCATGAAGTTACGCGCGGCCTGTACACCATCAATATCCATGATCAGGCTGATGATATCGGATGCATATATTTCCTGGCGCAGCTGGGTTTGTTCCAGTTCGGCGGTATCAATAAAGCCATGTTGCAAAACAGGCCCTTCAAATATCGTGTCGGTAGTGTAACCTTTATCCTGCAGTTCGCTTAGCAGATAAAAGTTTACCGATGGGTTCATATACTCTTCAATAGCGTAAAATACCTTGGCCTGTATCTCTTCCATATCGGCTAATGGCGATACTTCTATGTCGCAGCAAATAGCTATTTCTTCATCTTTTATGGTAGTAACACTTACAAAATCCTCGCACAGGTTCCGGTTTTCATTTAGTGTATGTATAGCGGTTTGAACAATGCATTTTGACTGCTGGATCTTTAACAGGTACAGGTTAACTACCTGTGTGGTAAAATCGGTGCTAAAAAAGCCCTGTATATCTGCTGCCAGCACCTGTTGGCCCGATGGCTGCAGATCAATAGCAATGATACCGGTAAGCGTAGCTGAATGATTTGAGCCGCCCGATGTGTACTTAAAATTAATGGTTATAGTAATGTTGTTTCCTGCAGGGAAACTGGTGTTCACTCCGGTAATTGAGGCTGGGTCAGCGGATAATAACACAGCTACGCCCGGGTCATCCCAAACCGGAAAAATAACGGATAGGCTTACATCGCCTCCTTTAAACTTAGCCGATGCGGGATTTAAAACCTGCAATTCGCCATTATTCAGGTCACCAAACTGCTGGTCGTAATCCAAATCCAATATTACTTTAAACAAACCCGATAAGTAAACCGGATGGGGTGTTAGGTCATATGATAAGGCATCCTGTTTACAATCGGCATAAAGCGCTATCTCACCTGCCGGAATATCTTTTTTGTTAACGGTATAAAAATCATCATATAAAAACCATGCATTGTGTACCCCTACTATATCTACCAGTAATTTGCGGTAATCATTTACATTGAGCGGTGATTGTGTCAGGATGTTTTTCGCGGTGAATAATGTTTGTGAAGAGGCTATTTTCCCATCTGCGTCAGTAAGCAGGTCCTCCATTGGCATACCTGTTCTGTAGCCTAATTCGGTAATGGCATAGCAAAGAGCCTCTAAAATAGTTATACCCGGGTCGTGCTCGTTGTAGTCGGTCCATATTTTGCCGCTTAGTTTTTCAATATAGCCCAAACCAGCCTCTCTGAGAAAAGCATAATCCTGGTCGGCAATAAGGCCCGGATCTTTTTGAATTACTTTTGGCTTATCCATTACAATCACAGTTTGCTGGTGAATTAATCAGGTGTTTTATCTTTTTTTCTTCGTCGTAGTACGATACCAGGATAGATCGGGCTGTACTTGCCACGGCCTCTTCAATGTTATACAGCACATGTACTGTTTGATCTTCGAGCGGTATAAAGTGGTTCATTTTAAAGCAGGTAACAAAATCTACATAAGGTCTTTCCTCAATAAAATTGAGCACTACTGATTTTTCAATACTGTTGCCAAATTGAATTGCCTGAGGGTTACCAAAAGCCCACGGCGTTAGAAATTGCTCAATTTCATTATTCAGCTGATTGCTGAAATAAACCACGTCGATATTTTCATGGAACGTAACACTAAAATCAAATTGCACTTGCTCAAACAAAGGGTTACATAAGTGAAGTTTTACAAATGGCGATGTTAGCGTTTTGATATACTTTTCTATTTCGGTTAACAGGCCAATACTGGTATATGGCCTAAGCGGATTGGCATTGTTTAAATTGGTCAAATCAGGAATGGTGATCACCATAACATGCCCTGTCAGCGTCTCACTGTACTTTTGCTGATTGGTATTTTCGTCTATTACAAAGCCGGTATGATTAATGCATTTTACCTTGAAAATTTGCGGATAATATTGCAAAATCAAATGTTCATAATCCCAGGCGGTAATAGCACGGTGCTTATGGCGCAGGCGCTCGCTAACGCGCTGATAAAACTGGTCATCAGTTTCCTGCACGCGGCCATCAAATGAAGTATATGGTTGTTGTGTTTTCTTTAATGCCGCATCAGCAACTGCAGGTTTGCTGATGGTATTTGGCGGCAACGCTTTAGTGAATATTATACCCTGATCAATATCCTGTGCAAATTGTGCTTTGGCTGCATTGGTATCTATTGCAACTAAATTACAAATGGCATCGGTATCATGCTGCACTACTGCTTTAATCCATATCAGGCCACTATCGGCACGAGTATTACTAAGCGTAGCATCAGCGGGAACATTAACTATTACCAGACCTGAGCGGGTCAGGTTATTAGTTTGATCTGTTATGGATTGTTTTTTAAACTGGAGCCAGTTGTTATTGTTTAAATAAAACCAATCAACCTGGGTCATGTTTTTTAATGGATTGGCGCTTCCGTCAGATACCTGAAACAAGATCGAAAAAGTTTCATCGGGCTTAGCATTGGCTAAACCTATCCATAACTCGCCACCATCATCTTTAGGTATCCCGTCTTCCAGGTTAAATACCGGGAGTAATGTTTGCGCATCAGCAGTGATAGCAGGATGCATTTCGCGGAAACCAAAAGGCTCCAGGTGATAAAAGAAATTGCTTCGATCATTAAAAGCATCCTTATTAAAAGTGATATTATCCTGAGCGGAATAGGTTACGTTTATTGACTTAATAACCGGGTGGTTAGGCACCGGAGTAGTACCGGTATCTACTGTATAACTGGTAACTACACCGCCTGTACTATTTACTTTAACCGAGGGTTTGGGTATCTTAGTTAGAAATGTACTCAGACTATAATCATTGCCTATCATTTCCAGTTTGATATAACCATCAATCGATGTAATGGCATAATCTTCATTGGCTGTAAAGTCCTCAGGCGATTGTACAATGCTTTCTAATCCGGTGATATCAATTTCTCCTGGGGGGGTAACTGTAACCGTATATATGGGATCGACCATTACCATTACCATTTCCATATCACCAAGGTTCATTGATAAACTATCATCCAATATGCTTTCACTCTCCAATGACTGGCTGCTCACGGTCATATCATCCATAGCCATTAACAGGCTGTTATCAGCCATAGCTAAGTCGTCTGCTTCAAATATTAAACTATTATCAAATGTGACATCATTAAATGTAAATTCGCCAAACAACTGCGGTTCAGCTATTTTAAACTGGGTGTCAGTGATCACTATGCTTGATGCATAAATACTTACACCATTTAAAATAGGCGCCCAGTTACCTTTTATCAATGAGGATATATTTACCGTTGAATTATATAAAGGTGCCTGTTGCCAATCAAAATCAATGGTTAATTGAGTAAGCTGCTTTTGAAATATTTCTTTATTGCCAATAATGAACGATGCGCCATTTTCAGGGAAATCACCAAAGGGTTTAAACGGTTTGGCAGGATTTATTTTACCGTCATCATTTTGCAGTACCAGATTTTTAATAGCATCAACCGTTACGGATACAACCACTCCATTAATCCTGAGTGTTTTTATTTTTTGATACGATGCATAACCGTTAAGCAATACCTGTACCATTGGTAGTATAACTTCAAAATTACCGCCATGCAACTTTGAAGAATACGGAACTATGGCCGGTGCATCACCCTCCAGGATTACTGTTAATGAAAATGAGGTATTATTTATTACCGAAGCTGTATAATTAGGCGCTGTGTACCAATCCTTTTTGCCGGTTAGTTGTATGCTGAAGATATCCGAAAGATCAGTAGCTGTAATGTTGGTTAAACTATCGCAGGTAAAAGTTAGTGTAACGATCCGGTTGCCTTCATTTAAAAACAGCACATTTGATGCAATAGCAAGGCCTATGGCTGCCGGTTCAATATTTTTAGGGTTGCCAAATGGAAACCACGAGCTATCGGCGCTTAACAGTTTACCACCCTGCCCATCTTCTGAATTGGCCGTTGGTGAAGCAAATAAGGTTACAGGAGTAATGTTTTTATTAAGATAGATGGATTTTAGTGTTTGTATGCTGCCTGTTTGCACTACAAGGTCATCTGTAAGCGAATAAAACAGATCCTTTTTATTGGCATCTTTCCCGGCCTTAAATGAGCTACCTTTTGACAGCAGATGTTGGTCAATATTTTTTTGAAGTTCAAAAACCAGGTGCACAAAATCAGGCTCAGCTACATTATTGCTTAATTGTAAAACTTGTTTGTAATAAAAATCAAGGTGCTTTTTGGTGTATTGATTTAAGTGTTGCTGTGCAAAACCAAACAGCTTTAAAAAAGCAAGATATAGAGCGTAATGCGGTGCATGTGTTGGATAATTATCCAGGGTTTCGGCCAGGTAGGCCGGGGTGCGGCTCACGATATTCACTATGGCGGCAACAAATGATTGTAAAGCGCCGGTAAATAAATTGTGCGTAAGGATGTGGTTAATATCATCATGTACCGCACCGCTTAACGTTATTGGAAACGCCGTAACCGGCGGGTTAACGATGAACACGTCGCTCAAAGAATCGATCAGAAAGTTTTGTGATAGCGTAATGTTATCAACAGGGGTTAAAGTATCTGTAAGGGTTGAGGTTGCATCAATAAGTGACGCTGTTACAAAACTTTCATAATACTGATTTAAAACACTTAAAGGCGCGGCCAGTTTTGAGGTTATGGAAACTGATAAAAAGGTTTTATAAGTTAAATTATCAGTTAAATGTTTATAAGCATCGTTAAGTTCTGTAGTAACAGAAAAAACAAAATCAAACAAGACCTTAAAATTGTTCTTCGCGTCTGTATCGTTAGCTGCATTGATTATTTTATCATTCAAATATTTAATAAATGATGCATAGTCATTTGTTTTCCACTCGGCCACTGAAGAAATTACTACAGCCAGGTCTTTACCCATGAGCTGTTGCCAATCGCCGGCAATAGTATTGGTGTTGTCGTAATAATTTAACCAGGCACTATATTTCTTAGTGAGCAGGATAAGATCAGCAGCTGTTCGCTCATCTACCAGGGCGCATTTTGCCAATAAGGCATCCAATGCACGCTGCGCCTGGCTGGTGCCGTTATAGGATAAAAGTTTGGTATCGAAACAATTATTTGCCATCAGTGTATTTCTGTTCCTTCGTTTTTATAGTAAGGATATACAAAATTGAACCTTGAATTTGTTGTGCGAACAGTGTAATTAAGGATAATGAGGATCACACCTTCCGTTTCGCGGCTGTCATCAACCTGTATCGAACTCAGATCAATACGGGGCTCATAATAGAGTATGGCCGTTTTGATCATTTCGCGGATATAGGTTTTAAAGGTAGTGGTCATGGGCTCAAAAAGCATTTCGTCAAGATTGCACCCATAGTCAGGCACCATAACCCGTTCACCTTTGCGCGTTGCCAGCAATATTTGAAGGCTGAGTTGTATATCAGCCTCATCGCTTGTCATGATCACCGTGTTTAAAACCGTATCAAATGATGGTGGAAAACCCCACCCCGTTCCTAAAAATGAATCTGACATATTAACCTCCTATAATTACTGTTGGACATCCTATTATTATTGAACCGCCATGCGCCGTTGGATCGCCCATACGCGCCGCTGGTTTACCGCCTATTAATACGGTTGATGAACCATTTGCAATAACATCCGGCGGACCTGCACAGGTGCACATATCGCCCACACAAGCTGCAGGCAATCCCCCAATCAACACGGTTGGGCTGCCCGGCGGTAATATGGGTCCGCCTACATGCGGAACCGGCCCTGTAAACATTGGGCAAACGTGCATATCCGAAATTCGTGCTGCAAATGGCATATTTTTAGTTTATTGGTTGATTGATCTCACCCAACTCTCCCCAAAGGAGAGGGCTTTAAATTCTTTCTTAAGTCTCCCTTCTCGGGGGAGATTTAAAGGGGGTATTTCAATCCTTTATTAATTAATCATCACTACACCGCCCTTTATCGTTGCAGTGCCTGAGCCCTCCACCTTTACAGATGGTGCTGATAACGAGGCGCTGCCGCTGTCTGCTTTTATAGATGCCCCGCCTGCACTTACCGAAAAACTGGATGATGGACTAAGCGAAATATTCACCGCTTCAATGGTAAGATCACCGGTTGCTTTTAATTTGATATCAGCACCGCTTTCCAAACTTATTGCCGATGAATCCATCGTTACTTTGTTATTATTTTCGTCTTCTATCTTTATATGCCCGTCTTTTTCGCTAATGGTTACTTTTTTACCTGAGGGCGTCTCAATTTTTAATGATTTTTCTTCATCATTAAAGATCATTTTCATACCGCTGCGTGAGGTATAACCTTTTTCGTCGTTTTTATTGGCAGCTTTAAGCGGTGCGGGTTTTGTGCTGCTGTTTAGCATTCCAAGCACAACCGGGTGCCTCGGGTCGTTATTTAAAAACCCTACAATTACCTCATCACCAATTTCGGGACGAAAAAAAGTACCCCGGTTATTACCTGCATCCAGGCAGGCAATACGTGTCCATATGCCGTCTTCRCCGGCATCAATGATGGGCAACCTTACCCTGATCCTGTCCTGGCTGTCGGGGTCATTTTCCAGATCAGTAACCACGCCTATCTGCAGGCCTTGTATAGCAGGCAACATATCAACTGCAGGTGCCGAAATAACATCGGGCTGGCGCATAAATAGTTCATTTGATAAACCAAACTGTACATCGGTTGTCCAGTTTCCGTTCACTATTTCATGGCGCACGCCCGAAACAAATACTTTACCATTAAAGCGGTCGCCTACGCCACCAATGTTAATCAGGTCGCCTGGGTTTAAAGCGCCTCCATACCCGCGGAAGCGAACCCGCCCGCGACAACGAGACATACGTGCTTTTTGCAAACGGCCATCAGCCAAGCTCTGTAATTCATCTGCTGTAATATCCTCACCTGAATACAAGTCATATTCCGCTATACCCAGTACATTCCCAAGGTCACTGCTCGAAATATTACCGTTCTCTTCAAAACCTGGTTCCGCGGCGTTTGCAGTGGCCACTGCCTGGGTAGTATAATCCCATGTTTTGGCGGTCAAACTCTGGTATTGGTTACGTGCATCAAGATCTGCATCAAACTCAAGTATGGTTGCGCCAAATAATGCATCAAGCACGGTTTCCGAACTAAAATCGGGCTTTTTAGCAGTTATTTTACCATTGTCAACCGTGCAGAGTTTTCCATTTGCTTCCATCCGCGATATGATAAAATCCCAATCGGTACTGTCATACTGCACTATAG
>NZ_JBFUJG010000163.1:0-9972 GCF_056401495.1 Mucilaginibacter sp. P4_E8 | reverse complement strand
CGGTTACCGTATGTACATATCTTGAAAACAGCCTACCGGATAATATGCTCCGTTAGGAGCTACCTGTTTGTAGCACACAAGTATTTAATACCCTTTGCCTCGTAGAGGCTACCCTCTAATAACAAATACGATTATCTGCTAATTAAGGGTTGCACCTACGGAGCAATCTTGCTTTTTGATTTTACTTGCTACAAACAGGTAGCTCCTAACGGAGCATATCAACTTTAGGTATACACGGTGGCCCTACCTGGGAAAGATTAAGAGAGGGGTTAATTGCCACATCTTAGATATTTGTATGTAATGCTTTAATATCTGTACTTTTTGGGTTGCGTTAAACATGACCTTTGTTATATCAAAACAAACAAAGAAAAAAAATCATGAAAACGCTATCAGAAAAAGTAATCTTAGTAACCGGTGCATCAAGAGGTATCGGCGCAGCAGTAGCCCTTAAATTAGCAAGTGAAGGCGCTAAAGTAATTATCAATTATGCAGGTGGCCAGGAAGCTGCCGAGCAAACCGTTAATGAAATTAAACAACAAGGCGGTGATGCCATAGCCTTACAAGCCGATGTAAGCAAATCTGACGAGGTGAAAGCCATGTTTGACGCAGCCATCGCTCATTACGGTAAAATTGATGTATTGGTAAACAACGCCGGCATCATGATCACCAAATTGCTTAAAGATACTACCGACGAAGATTTTACCCGCCAATTTGATATCAACGTACGTGGCACATTTAATACATTGCGTGAGGCAGCCACTAAACTGGCAGACAACGGCAGCATCATTAACTTTTCTACTTCCAATAACCGCCTTATGCTCCCAACTTATTCAACTTATGCGGCAACTAAATCAGCAGTGGAGCAATTAACCCGTGTATTTTCCAAAGAAGTTGGTGCAAGAGGTATCAATGTAAATTCAGTGTCTCCCGGCCCTACCAATACTGAGCTGTTCACCAAAGGCAAACCACAGGAAGTAATTGATCGCCTGGCATCATTATCAGCCTTTAACCGCATTGGCGAACCTGAGGATATTGCAAAGATCGTAGTATTTCTGGCCAGCGACGATGCTAAATGGATCAGTGCACAAAACATAGGTATTAACGGTGCTATGGCTTAAGCCCCCTAACCCCCTAAAGGGGGAATAAAAGAATCAAGAAATCAGAATCAAGACAAAAGAAAATCAATTTATCACAACAACATTAAACTTTAGAAACCATGAACTCACTAAAAAATAAAGTAGCTTTAATTACAGGATCAGCAAGAGGCTTAGGAAAAGCCATAGCAGAACGTTATGCAGCCCTGGGTGCAGATATTGTTATCAATTACTCGAGGGATAAAKCATCGGCCGATGAGGTATTAAGCAACATCAAGGCCATGGGTGTACGGGTAATTGCTGTACAAGCTGATGTAAGCAAAGTAGCCGACCTGGAAAGGCTGTTTACAGAAGCAAAAAAAGAATTTGGTAAAATAGATATTGTGGTAGCCAATGCCGGTATTGAACTGGTTGAAACCCCGGTGGTAGATTTTACCGAAGAGCAATTTGACCGTGTATTCTCTATCAACACAAAAGGTACTTATTTTACTATGCAACAGGCCGCAAAACATGTGGAAAACAATGGCCGGATCATCTATATAGCATCCAGCACCACATCATTCCCTGTACCCGGAATGGCTGTATATGGCGGCAGTAAAACCACACCTCGTTATTTGGTTGATATCCTGTCAAAAGAGATTGGGCACAAGGGTGTTACTGTAAACACCATTATACCTTTTGCAGTTGACCACTCAGGTATTTTTGCAGAACCAGATAGCTATCCTGAATTAAGAAAACAACTACTGGACAGTTGTCCGATGGGAAGATTGGCCGAAGTAGAAGATGTGGCTAATGCTGCCGAGTTCTTCGCCAGTGATCTTTCATCATTCGTAAGTGGTCAGCACTTGTTAGTAAATGGTGGTGCAACAAATTAAGTAATAGCTTAAAACCAATCAATAGCAGGGTGATTATGATCATTCTGCTATTGGTTTTAAAAATCAAAACTCATGTTAATCAAAATCATCAATTGCCTGCTTATATTGTTTGTAGTATATATGGGTTTTAAACAAGGCTGGGCTATGCTTACCGGCAAACCCGAAATGCTGGCCATGTTTGGCAAATGGCATTTCAGCAATCGGGGCATATTTGTATTCGGCATCGTTACGCTGCTAAGTGCATTGCTCATCTTGTTTCCTCAAACATTTGTTTTTGGCAACTTTTTGATGGCCACCACCATCCTTTTCATCATTTGCCTGCAGCTATCTGTAAGAGATTTGAAAGGAGCGGCCATTGAAGTGCCTTTTTTTTTAATGAACCTGGTAATCATATATCTGCAGTACCCATTACAAAACCAAACCAAATGAAAGCCTTTAATCATTACCTTGTTTATGCTTCGCTGATCACTTTATCAGCACAAGGGCAAGTTGTAAGCACACCTATCCAAACCGTAAAAAATATAAACATCATGAACACCGATAAATTAACCAATCCCATAGTAAAAAAAGCCATTGACGCCCTGCAAGCCGGCGATAAAAAAGCATGGTTCGCTTTATTTACTGATGATGCCGAACTTTTTGACGATGGCCACAAAATGAACTTTAAAAGTTTTTTTGAAAAAGCTTTGGGTCATGAACGCTTTACCAGTATTGATAAAGTAGAGAACAATGGCCTTGATGTTTACGGAAAATTCCACAGCGATCAGTGGGGCGATTTTAAAACTTATTTTAAGCTACATATCGATGCCAAAGGTAAAATCAACCGCCTGGATATTGGGCAGGCAAGCTATTAAAACTAAAAAAGCCGCTGTATAATATACAATGGCTTTTTTAGTTTTTTGAGATCGGCCCAGGTCTTATAACGGGTTGATTTCCCTAACCTCAACATTTCCGCCAAAAGCCAGGATCGGGCAACCTTTGGCTAATTCAGCAGCTTCGTCCAATGATTCGGCCTTAACAAGTGTATATCCGCCAATCAGTTCTTTAATTTCGGTGTACGGACCATCGGTAATTACATTATCGCCTTTTACAACCTTGCCTGTTGCGAACAAACGGTTTCCACGGTCGGCCAGTTTACTTTGAGCAGCAATGCCTCCTACCCAATCCATCCATTTTTGTGTTAAGGCCTGCGTTTCTTCTGGGGAGATCGTAGGCATAGCCTGATAATCGTTTCTGAATACAAATAAGAAATCTTTCATTTTCTGTTAATTTTTAAGTTTTAAAATCTAATGACGATCACAGGATTTAAAATTGGACAAACGGACTAAAATATTTTTAAATTGATCATGATTTGCTGTTGCGCTTAAAAGCTAACCATTAAACTCATAATTTTACCGGCACATCACAAGGTATAAATATGGAAATAATTATAAGAGAAGCCAATTTAAAAGATTTAGATGTATTGCATAAATTTAAACAAGCGTTAGTTGATGCCGAACGCCCTTTCGACAGTACTTTAAAGAAGGGGCCGCTTTATTACTATGATATAGCCGGATTAATAGCGGCCGACCATGTTGGGATATTTGTAGCCGAAACAGGTTCGGAAATAATAGGCTGTGGTTATGCCCGTATTGATGATTCAAAACCATACCTAAAACATAAGCAACACGCTCATCTGGGTTTTATGTACGTGGTGCCGCATCACCGGGGCAAAGGAATAAACAGGATGATCATTGATGCGCTTAAGCTATGGTCGCAGCAACGGGAAATCATGGAAATCAGGCTGGAAGTTTATGCTAAAAACGATGCTGCGCTCAAAGCTTATGAAAAGGCCGGGTTTGCACCCCACATGTTAACCATGCGCATGAATCTGGACGAAAGCCAGGACTAACTTACCCTTCTTTAATTTTTTGACGATGCTCAATTCCCCATTTGATCATGGTTAAAATAACCGGACCGAAGGTTTTACAATAATCGGTAGATTCGTATTCTACCAAAACCGGCGGACCGGGTGTAACGGTCCTGGTGATCAGCTTGTTCAATTCCATTTCTCGCAGTTCCCTTGATAACATCCTGGTGGTTATGCCCGGTATGCTCCGCTCAATTTCCCTGAAACGTTTATTGCCATTACATATTGAATTGATGATAGGTAATTTCCACTTGCCGCCAATTACATAAATAGTATCCTGCAGGGCCTGAATTTCGCGGGCCTGGTTACGCTTACCATCAATCCCATAAATGATGTCGAGGTCTGGGATTTCCGGGGTCTGATTATCTGTTGACGCTTCTGTTTCCATATTGTTACTGGTATACTCTGTGATACTGGTTACAAAATTATACCATTTGCAGAATATATTTGCATCAACAAATAAAAATGACAGAAATGAATAATTTTAAGGATAAAGTAGCCGTAATTACCGGCGGAAATAGCGGCATTGGTTATGCCACCGCAAAACAATTAAAAGAAAAGGGCGCTACCGTGATCATCACCGGGCGCAGAAAAGAAGCCGTAGAAAAGGCAGCTGCCGATTTAGGTGTAATAGGTATTATTGCCGATCAATCAGACATTAGCGCTACAGAAAAGCTGGTAGCTGCTGTTACTGAAAGCTATGGTAAGATAGATATCCTGTTCATTAATGCGGGTATCACAACCCTATCATCCATTGAAGCCGCTTCTGAACAGCATTTTGACGATATTATGGATATTAACTTCAAGGGTGCTTATTTTACATTGAGCAAGTTTGTTCCAATTTTGCGGGATGCTGCCTCTGTTGTTTTTCTCTCGTCAATAGTTGCCAGTATCAATCATGCCGGTTCATCGGTATATTCGGCCAGTAAGGCGGCTTTAAATTCGGTTATGAAAACTGCGGCACTTGAACTGGCACCACGCCGGATCAGGGTGAACGCGGTAAGCCCGGGCCCCACTGAAACAGAAATAATGAACAAAGCTGGTTTAGACGCGGCCACATTGAGCACCATAAAAGATAGCCTGATCAATAAGATCCCTTTAAACCGTATGGGCACCGCTCAGGATGTAGCCAGCATGGTAGCTTACCTTTGCGATGACGCGGCTGGTTTTATTACCGGTACCGAAATTATTATAGATGGCGGCATGGTGATAGTGTAAGCAAAATACTAACTACCCATACTTAAAAAAGCGGGACGGTCAGATGATCGTCCCGCTTTTTATTTGCCTATATATTCCTACGATTTCCGGCACCAGAAAAATAAACCAGCAGCATTAAGTTATTTAGCAGCTAAGCTATTGTACAGGAATTTGCAAAGTAAAACATGTTTCATCATCTGTTGAACACACGGTTAATGTACCGCCGTGGGCCCGGGCTATTTCTGAGGCAATGTACAAACCAAGCCCTAATCCTTGCTGTCCCGGCTTTATCTCCCCGCGCGAAAATGGCTGAAAAAGACGATCTACAACAGCCTCCGGAATCTTTTCGCCAGCATTATTTATCGATAAAATAAACTCTTTTTGGTTACTAATGGCTTTTACGCTAACCGGCGAGTCTTTTTCGCTATGGGTAAGCGCGTTGCCTAATAGGTTTGAAAAAAGCTGGGCTATGCGTTTGCCATCACAATTTACAGGTTCGGTTAAGATGAATTGTGTATTAATGGTACGGCCGGGCCATACAACTTTCAATTCGGTTACTATCTGGTTCAGTATTTCTTCCAGTGGTTCGTTTTCAGTACGGTTTAATACTATCCCTCCTCCCAGGTGGCCACTGGCAAAATCAAGTATATTATCTATCAGTCCCTTCATCCGGTATGAAGAATCCTGTACAATGGTAGCCAGGCGCTTTACACGTTCATCCAGTGGCATACGCAACAGTAATTGCGCCACATTTGATACCGCGCCAACCGGGTTGCGCAAGTCATGACCCAATATGGCTATGAACTGATCGCGCAACTCTGCTGTCTTACGTTCTTCCTGAAGTTTGGATTCACTTATACTAAGTTGATCTATAGCGTTTAAGTGAAACGCGATAAGATCAGCAAACAGATTAAACATCCCTAAAGTTTCCGGGGTGTTCAGTCGGGCAGGCTTGGGATCAATAGCACACAGCGTACCAAAAAAGCTGCCATTTTTAAGCGTGATAGGCACCGAAATATAACTTTGAAAGCCATATATCTGTGGTGTATGATGGCCTGCGTAAATTTCATCATTATCAACATGGTCAATAACAACCGCCTTTTGATGTTGCCTTATTTCATGGCAAATGGTAGTTTCTATAACTAATTCACCACCTGGTTTTAGCCCAAATTGTATTTCATCACGCACAGCGCAGGCTATCCATCTATCGGTGGTAACACGTGCAACAGCGGCAAAACCCATTCCCGTACTACGGCAAATAACTTCCAGTATAGACGATACCGCATCAATTTTGCTTATAGCTTCAACATCTGCATCAAAACTCGCTTCAATAGTCCTCAAATTTTTTAGTTTCTAATTCCACTATACTACAAATTAAAATTATTATTTACAAATATAAAAAAACTATAAATCAGGAATAATGACAGCTGAAAACGGCATGTTTGCTATCATTTTTATAGCCAATTAAAAAGCTGCTTAAATTCATTATGAAAATGATTTGCATAAGGCTATATTTAAAATTATCCCGTATGCAGTAACCATATAGTGGGATGCCTGTTATTCCTAAACACTTAGAATATACTAAAACATGCAAATACATCAGCAAGCACTTCAGCTTAGAGAAAAAAAACGGGGTTTCCATTTGATCACTGCCGATATAGTATACGCCCTGCAACAGATCAGTACCATTAAAACAGGTATGATGCAGGTTTTCATTCAGCATACTTCGGCATCCTTAACCATTAATGAAAATGCCGACCCTACTGTACGGCAGGATTTTGAAATGTACTTCAGTAAAACCGTTCCCGAGAATGATCCGGATTATTTACATGATGATGAGGGGCCTGATGATATGCCGGCTCATTTAAAAGCGGCTTTACTGGGTAGTTCGGTAATGATCCCAATCCGCAACGGCAGGCTTGCCCTGGGTATATGGCAGGGTATTTACTTGTGCGAACATCGTAATTACGGCGGGCCCAGAAATTTAATGATCACTACCTGGGGCGAATGATCTTTGCTTCGCTTATATTACTTTTTAATTAAGAGCGCAACCTGATAATTTAAAATACTGCGATATGATAAAATAAGTTAACTTAGCTATTAACAAGAAACCTAAATATTATCTACCTGCGTGTTAGGTATTTATTAAATATTGGCCCAACTCTGTACATTTTATTTCGTAGAACGATACATATCCTCAATTCAGTAATAAATGATTGGTTGATATAAACACTGATTAATGAAAAAACATTTAGTCTTTTTTATACTGTTATCATTTGTCTTTACCTGTAGTTACAGCCAGATAAAGGATATCAGTAAAATCAAAAAAGAACTTCCTCATATAACCGATAGTATTAAACATGTTGATGCCCTTAACCGTTTAGGGATATTGATGTATGAAAGCAATGTAGACAGCGCGTTTTACTACGCTAAACGAGCAAGGTCTATTGCCGAAAGATTAAAATACCAGCAAGGCATTGCTGATGCCTTAAATGTGCTGGGAATAGTTTACGATCTGAAGGGCAATCTGCAATTATCACTTCGCTATTATAACGATGCCTATAACCATTACCTGGCCATACATGATTCATCAAACGTAGTTCAGGCGCTAATGAACATTGGACTTGTTTTTAATGAGAACAAGGAGGACAATAAGGCAATTGAGTTTTTAAACAAAGCCTCCTATCTCGGTAGCAAACTTAAAAAGGATTCCATCATGTCGCTTGTGCTCTGTAATTACCTGATGATGTACCCCGCTGAAATACCCAAAGATTCATTAAGTATTTATCTTGACCAGGCCAGACAGATAGCCACCAGGTATAAAGATAACCGGGTTTTATTAGCTATCGATCAGATACAGGCACAGCTATATTTAAAAAATAACGAACGCGAAAAAGGCATCAGTTTATTACAAAAAGCAGTTACCGAAGGCATAGCTATGGATCTGAACTATCTTAGCCTTGATATCATTCAAAGCCTGGGCGATCTGTACCACGACACAGATACCAATAAAGCTGTAGGCTACTACAAACAAGGCCTTTATATTGCCGAATTAAGAGGGTACCACTGGTATGAAAAGCTATTCGGGAAGAAACTATATGATATTTACATTAGTCAGAATAATTTGCGCGAAGTAAAGCAATACAGTGCTAAACTATTGAAACTTTATGATGATGAAGAGCTGTTTACCAATACCTCGGGGTTTGATTATATTGATTACGCTTTAAAAGATCAGGAACTGGAGGCCACTACAATCAGGAGTGAGAACCGGCAGGTATTGATGATGGTGTTTGGCATACTTTTTTTATTAACTGTATTAACGGTGCTATTCGTTTACCGCCTCTATCGTTTAAAACAAAAACATACCGTGACACTCGAGTCACTAAACAGGTCAGTACAGCTGCGTAATGAAAAACTGGAGATCGATCATGGATTTAATAACCGCCTGGTATCCATTCTGGCGCATGACTTCAGGCAACCAATAGGCACCTTAAAAACACTCGCAACTGTTTTAAAGGATACTGATTCATTTACGCGTGAGGAGTTGATGGAACTGGTTGATACGATGGAGCACTCCTCTAATATTTCGCTGGAGATATTTGAGAACATATTACAATGGATAAAACAACAACTTTCGGGTTTTAGCTACCAACCCGTTTCCATGTCACTTAAAGAATTAATTGATGAAGCTTTGCAACCCTTTAACCTGATGGGCGAAGAGTATCACCTTAAATTTATTAATAATGTTGATAGTGACGTTATCATTCAGGCAGATAAAGAACTGGTGCAATTTATTCATCGTAATTTTATACACAATGCTATAAAGTTTTCGCCCCAATATTCAACCATCTCTATTTCGGCCACCGTACATCCGGGCGAAACCACAGTTTGCGTGCAGGACGAAGGGAAAGGCATTTCTCCTGAAAAATTGGGATCGATATTCAACCTCAAGGCCGAGATGCGTTACAGTAATGAAAAAGAAAAAGGTGCCGGTGTAGCCCTGATGATATGCAAGGATTTTATTGAAAAAATGAGCGGCCGTATCTGGGCCGAAAACGCTAAAGAAAAGGGAGCCGCTTTTTGTTATGCCCTGCCCAATTTAAAATAAGCAACAAACGTAAAATTCACATTACCTACTGATAAACTCATTTTTACGTAAAAGTAATTTTGTAAATTTCACATCATATACAGCTCTTCAAATTATTTAATAACCAATTATCTGTAAACAAAATGAAATCTTATTTACTTTTATTTACCGCTATGCTGTTTTCGGGTTTTGCCTATGCACAACAGTTACCGGCCAGATGGGATGAACTTGTTGCTTCTGATTTTCCACAGGCACTTGAAAAATCATCAAAAACCTGCATATTACCTTTTGGAATATTGGAGAAACATGGCCCGCACTCGCCCCTGGGTACCGATCTCATTCATGTACGCGAGTGGGCAGCCCGTGCTGTTAAATCAGAATATGCTGTGGTATTCCCTGATTATTTTTATGGGCAAATAAATGAGGCAAGACAGCAGCCAGGCACATTTGCACTGCCAAGCAAAGTAATATGGGATTTGCTGGAAGCCACTTGTGATGAAATAGCCCGCAACGGTTTCGAAAAAATAGTGATCCTGAACGGGCATGGCGGCAATCCCGAATTCATCAGGTTTTTCATGCAGTCGCTGCTTAACAAAAGGCATAACTACGCGGTATATTTTTATGCCCCCCAAAACGATAAGGAGTTTACAACGCAATACCTTAAAATGCATAAGTCCGATCCGCAAAATGATCAGCACGCCGGCGAGGGCGAAACCTCTACCCTGCTATATTTACGACCAGACTTGATGAAGATGGACCGCGCAGCCGATCAATCAGGGGCCAACCAGCACCGTTTAAACCTGCCTAATG
>NZ_JBFUJG010000162.1:0-10073 GCF_056401495.1 Mucilaginibacter sp. P4_E8 | reverse complement strand
GCTCCAGCCTATAACATAGGCCGAATCAATATGCATAACATCCATCAGGGCAGCAAAATCATCGGCCATCATTTCAAAGCTTAACGAATCGCGGTCATCGCGCGATTTACCATGCGCGCGGCTATCTACCGCTATAACCTTATATTTTTTAGCAAAGTATGGTATGTTACTGGCAAATGCATTTATGCTGCCTCCGTTACCATGTATAAGCAGCAGGGGTTTACCTGTACCATAAACCTCGGTATATAACTTTATACCACGAACACTATAATACCTGCCGGCAGCGGCATTATTGCCATAGGATGGTTTTGCTTCCTGGCTGCACCCAATTTGCATGAACGTGATACATACAAATAATAGCAGCAGCGATTTTTGAATTTGCATAAGGGTTAATAGTTATTTATATAATTAGAGCTAAATATATAATTTAAGGTGCATCCGGCATAGCACTTTAAGTCATGAACAATTTTAAGCAGGTGTATTTGCAAAATCTATGTTAACATGCTAACTAATATTACCTTTGCAATATTAATTTCAAAACTTTTAAACCATATGCGTAAAACAATATCTTAATAAGTATATTTTAGATATAATGTTTTTGATACCAGTACCAACTTATTTTCATGTCAGCTATTTGCCTAAAAAGTAATTATATAACCACATTTCTTTTTTTTATTGCGGGCCTGTTTAGCGCCACACTTTCTTTTGGGCAACAGGATGTTACAAATAGCAGCCGTTTTAAATTTAAAACTGTAATTATTGATGCCGGTCATGGTGGTAAAGATCCGGGTGCGCACGGGGCCTACTCCAAAGAAAAAAATGTGGCACTAAGTATTGCCAAAAAGCTACGTGACCTCATCTTAGATGAAACCACAGGTATTAAAGTTGTTATGACCCGCAGTACTGATGTTTTTATTGAGCTGCATAAACGTACCGATATAGCCAACAGCAATAATGGTAACCTGTTCATATCCATCCATTGCAATTCTTCGCCACAGCGCAGAGGCACCGAAAGGGGAACTTTACTGCTGGTATACGGTTTTCACCGCAGCCAGGAACAACGCGAGGCGCTTCGCGAAAACGCCGCTATCTATATTGAAAAAGATTATAAGGATAAATATAATGGCTACGGTGATGATGCTGTTGTAAACACCATTGTGCTCAATGCTTTTCAGCAAAAGTATCGCAAACAAAGTATCCAGTTTGGTGACATGGTGAACCAGGAATTTAAAAAAACTGACGGTCGCCATAGTCTTGGTGTAAAGGAGCAGGGTGTACTGGTGCTGGCACAAAGCGGGATGCCTGCCGTACTGGTCGAAACCGGTTTTATCAATAACCCGTCTGATGAGGAATACCTTAATTCAAGTAATGGACAAAGTGAAATTGCCCGGTCAATATTGCGTGCATTAAAACAGTATCGTAATAATTTGGAAGGACGTTAGTTGAGCTTAGGTTTATTAGTTTTATAACCGCCCTGACCCGGATGACCAGGAAAAAATAAGATTACCACAAAAAAAGAAAAGCCGGGCATTCATGCCCGGCTTTTCTTTTTTGCTTTGAGTTTGATTACTCCACTTTTGTAAATTTGACAATGGTACTACCGGTGGTAATACTAAGTGTAGTCGTGTCTATCTTATATGGGGTAGTATCAAATAAAACCTCACTAATGGGTGTGCCGCTGCCATTTACGTCAGTTGCTGAGTTTTGTTTCTGATTTAGTTTAACATAGAGGGCTGTACCATTGGTATCAAACACACCTTTATAAAGCGTGCTGTTTGCTGTGGAAGCAGGGGTCGCATAAACATCAACAAGTAATGTTGAGGTTAAAGTGCCTTCATAAAAAGTAAGTGTTTGTACACTATCACCCTGGGCCACCCGATGTATAGTCCTTTTCCATGCGCCAATCAGGTTTTTATCTTCAGTTGATCCTGGAAGTATGTTTTTGTCTTTTGTGCAGGATTGCAATGCTGTAATAAAACCTAAAGAAACAACCAGCATCGCTGCCTTAGTATAATAGTTTTTGATGTCCATAGTAAAAATTTAAGTTATAAAATTGTATGTTTTTATTAATAACGAAAATTAAACAAGGTTGGGTACAAAGAGTTTTATTAAAAGTTAACTTTTTTGGAAATTTCATAAAAAGCAGCTGTAACGCATCGCTTAAAAAATAAAATTGATGTTTACTTAAAACGGTTTATTGGCGGCAAACAAACAATTATATGAACCATCAGGTGCTTATTCCTGTTACTTAAAATAACATGCTTTGCAAAAGATTATCATTAACTATGGTTAACAGTTACTGGTATTTGTTTAGCTTAGTTATAAATTTAATTATCGTGGAACCTTTTATAGTAACCATTGATGGAGTGAATTACCAGGTAAGCCTTCATTCAGCATTTCCAAGGCTATTTGATGTTTTTAATAAAGATGTTAATTATACTATAGGTAAAACCGATGCTGGTAACTGGGTTTATATAAAACATGAGCCGCTGTCTGCAATTATCCCAATAACGGAAATTGGCGATGCTATTGATGATCATGTGGCTGAACAGTGATAATTTATAACTGATTGCTATAGCTCGCTGCTTTTACGATCCTCCTTTTTTTATTAATGCCCACTAAAATGGTAGAGATTTGTCATCAAATTTTAATAAAAAGATGTTTAAACACTTATTTTAAAAAAGATCAAAATCATTTATATACTTTTGGGCCATAAACAAAAGAAATTTAAAAAAAATTAAGCGCAATGAAAAAGATTTTTATCCTGCTAACATCAGTGTTTTTGTACACGGCAGCATCGGCACAAACTACCTGGACTGTTGACAAAGCACACTCAAATGTTAAATTCACTGTTACCCACTTGTTGGTAAATGACGTTGACGGCACTTTTAAAACTTATGATGCTACTATCACTTCAGCAAAACCTGATTTCAGCGATGCTAAAGTTGCATTTACAGTGCAAACAGCTTCTGTAAGTACAGAAAATGATAACCGCGATACTCACTTAAAATCTGCTGATTTTTTTGATGTTGCCAATAAACCAGCACTTACTTTTACCAGCACTGGTATCTCTAAAACATCTGATAAGCATTATGCGGTAACTGGTAATCTTACTTTAGCAGGTGTTACTAAACCGGCTACATTTGATTTATGGTACCGTGGTACTATCACCAACCCAATGAGCAAGGCTGATGATGCAGGTTTCCAGTTAACCGGTACTATCAAACGTTCTGATTTTAATTTTGGTAGTAAATTTGGTTCAGCTATGTTAAGCGACGAAGTAACTATCAAAGCTAACGGTGAATTTGCTAAAGCAAAATAATTAATTGACTGATATATAATAACGTTGCGGCGTGCTCATGCAAATGGGTACGCCGTTTGTTTTTTTAAGGAAGGTGCTTAATCGTCAGACAGGAGTTGTTTAATGGTATCAAACCATAACTGGTTTTTGGTACCAAAAAAGCCATGGTCAATAATAAGGTATATGGTATTATAACCGTCGCCGGCTTTGTAAACTAATCTTAAGGGTTGCCAAAACATACCATTATTTTTAACAAGTGAGCGTTTATACACATCGTCAAATCCCAGGTATATCTGCTCCAGTTTATTAAGAGGGATATTAAGATAATTATAACCATCAATCACCAGGCTGTCGGCGGTCATTATAATTTCACCCTCGCGATGGTGCGGGGGTGGCGTAAGCGAAAAAAGTGTTCCGCCTTCATCAATTAATGTGCATGCTGCAATTTCATAATCATAGCTCCACATGGCCTTGCCTATCTGTAAAATTTGCATTGCTTAAATATCAGTATTTTAATTGGTAACTGCAACCGGGTAATTTTGTGTTAACTTATGCGCTAAGTAAAATCCCTATCTTTGATATGCGAAACTATTTTTTCGTAATATTTATCATATGGCTACAGAAGTTAAGTGCCCCAATTGCGGTTTTGGTTTCCCGATAGAGGAGGTGATGGCCGAGGAGTATAAAAAGGAACTCCGGCTTAAAATGCAGGATTATACCCGCCAAAAAGAAGACGAGTACCGTAAAAAGGACGAAGAATTTTTACAAAAGGAGCGTCAGCAAAAAGATGCTTTTGAACAGCGGCTAATTGAAGAGAAAAAGCAATTACAACTGGCAATGGARCAAAACTTACGCAAATCCATAAGCCAGGATTTTGAGAACCAATTGCTAATGCTCAAAACTTCGGCGCAGGAGAGCGAAGAAAAGCTGAAACTCTCACGCCAAAAAGAGCTTGAATTTTTACAGCGCGAAAAGCTTTTACAGCAAAAAGAAGAAGAAATGGAGCTTGCCCTGCAGCGTAAATTGCAAGAGCAGCGTAATGAACTGAGCGAACAGATCAGGAAGCAGGAAAATGAGCGCCATAGCATAAAGGATACCGAATACCAGCTAAAAGTAAAAGAGTTGGAAAAGCAACTTGATGATCAGAAAAAGCTGGCCGAAGAGATGAAGCGTAAAGCCGAGCAGGGTTCCATGCAGTTGCAGGGCGAAGCGCAAGAACTGATACTGGAAGAACTACTGCGCAATTATTTCCCTTTTGATGTGATAAGCGAGGTAGGGAAGGGCGTACGTGGTGCCGACTGTGTGCAAACCGTGCGTAACCAGTTTGGGCAGGAGTGCGGCCGTATTATATATGAAAGCAAGCGCACTGCAACTTTTGGTACCGACTGGATAGAGAAGCTTAAAAAAGATATGCGCAGTGTTGGCGTTGATGTGGCTGTGATTGTTACCCAGTGCTACCCGAAGGGTATGGATTGTTTTGGCGAAAAAGATGGTGTTTGGATCTGTAGTTTTGATGAGGTGAAGGCGGTTTCCTACATCCTGCGCGATGGGGTGATCAAGCTGTCAAACCAGGCACGCTCGCAGGATAATAAGGGCGATAAAATGCACCTGCTGTATGATTATTTAACCAGCAGTGAGTTTTCTGAACAGTGGAAAGCCATTCGTGAGGGATATATGAGCATGCGCCTGTCCATACAAAAGGAGCGCGATGCAATGGAAAAAATGTGGAAATCGCGCGAGAAGCAACTGGATAAAGTGTTATTGAACGCCGCTCACATTAAAGGAAGCGTTGAGGGAATTGCAGGAAGTGATTCCATTCAACTTAGCTTAACCGATGATGAAGACGCTCTGTTGTTGGAATAATTGTAAAGATTAAGTTATAATCAATATGCAAAGGCCGGCCAGCACATGGCTGGCCTTTTGTACTATTAAAATTTACTATCTTAACCTCCTGAACCTTTGCTGTCGTCAGAGCTTCAAACCATTTTAAAACGCACTCATATACTTTGTTTTTACCATATGAAAAAGATAGGTTTCCTTTATTTATGTTTGGTTTTGATAGCTATGGGCACAAAGCCAGCCCGGGCACAACAATCTTCCAACAAACTTCCGCAACTGTTGCTCAGGCTTGATGATATCGGGATGAACCACTCCGTAAATATGGCGGCCGAAAAGGTGGCTAAAACCGGGATGCCTGTTTCTGTATCTTTACAATTTGCTTGCCCATGGTACCAGGAAGCTGTTGAGATACTGAAAAAATATCCACAGGTAAGTGTGGGCGTGCATTTAACGCTTACATCCGAGTGGAAAAACTACCGCTGGGGACCAGTATTGGGACGTACGGCGGTACCCAGTTTGGTTGATAAGGATGGTTACTTTCCGCAGTCAACAAGGGCATTTGCCAAAAGCGGTTACAAGCTTGATGAGGTTGAAAAGGAATTATCAGCACAAATTGAACGTGCCCTGGCTTCGGGTCTAAAAATAAGTTATATAGACCCGCACATGGGTATCGCATTATCAACTCCCGAATTAAGGGCGCTTACCGAAAAACTGGCACATAAATATAAATTGGGTATATCGATACTGAGCAAGGTTAATTACTTTGGCGAAACCTATAAGGAAATGTGGGGCGAGCCCATCGCCACTAAAAAGTCGGAATTTTTGGATTATGTAAGCAACAAGCTTGACCCAACCCGCCCAAACCTAATGGTATTACATACCGCTACGCCAAGCCCGGAGATGGATGTTTTAGTTGATATGAACAGCAATATGATGAACTCTAAAGATGGTAAACCACTTACAAGTTTACATCGCCAAACAGAGCTTAATGCCTTATTATCACCAGAGTTTAAAAGTATGATCGGCAAAAAGTTTCAGTTAATTAATTATCAGCAACTATTGGYCACCAAAGATATCAGCGTGCTTAAGACCTCAGACAAATAGCCTTTTTGAGGTTGCCTATTTTTTAGATGTAGCCACAATTACAATACCTCCAATAAGAATTATACCACCCAGGTAGGGTGGCCAGTTTACCGTTTTTTGCCTGTCGGCCGATACTTGTATAGGGCCCGCATCAATGATTTTTTCTTTTTTGGTGTAAGTAAAACCTGTCCAGATAAGCATTATCGCCCCTACTACAATGAGCACTATCCCTATAGTTTTGTTCATGACCGGTGGTTTAAAGTATGATATATATAAGAATACCTATTACATTAATTTGTTTGCCGGGGCAGGTAAAATATCATGACGACTGCTTTTTTAGGAAGTAAACTTTTATACAGAACGAGGGAGTTAGAGGGAACGAAATATAAAACTTTGTCATTCTGAGCGATAGCGAAGAATCTATTCGGAGACATACATAATCGAAAATCAGATTCTTCGCTATCGCTCAGAATGGCAATATGTAAAAAATTGCCACGCTATCGCTCTCAATGACGCGTGCAGAGTTAATGTATTTTCATTGGAGAGGAATTTAGGTGAGGCTATTCCGCTACATTCACCAGCTCCAATTTTGCCTGTTTTTCTTTTTTGTATTTACTCAGGTTAATCAGTAACACACTGCCTAATATAATAACCAGACCACCTATTTGTAAAAGTGAAATGCTTTCGTGCGCAAACAACACACCTAATATAACCGCTATAACGGGGTTTACGTAGGCATACGTACTTACCTGTGTTGCCGGGCGTACCTGCAAAAGCCATACATAAGCGCTAAAAGCGGCTATTGATCCAAAAATTATTAAATAAAGCAAGGCATACCAGCTATGTGCCGGGATATTTTGCCATTGCAAACCCTGTACTTCGTGGTGCAAAAAGCTTGATGGTAAAAACACCAGACCTGCAGACAGCATTTGCCAGGCCGTATTTACCGGGGCCGATCCCTGTGTGTTATAATGTTTTGAGTATAGTGAGCCTGATGCCCAGGCTAAAGTACCGGCAAGTAATAGCAGCATCCCCGGCAGTTTTGAACCACCAGCCGATGCTTCAAACAATCCGCCTATTTGCTCACTAAACAGTAAAACTACACCGGCAAAGCCAATTGCAAGGCCAATAATGGTGGTTTTACTTTTAAAATTCACACCCCAGTTAGGTTTGTCGAGTAATACAAACCATATTGGCGGCGATGATACCATAATAGCTACCATGGCACTCGGCAGGGTTTGTTCGGCCCAAATTACAGCCCCATTACCTATTACCAACAGTAAAAAGCCACTCACGGCAGCATGAATAATATTACGCTTAACAAAAATTTGCTCCCCTTTAATTACACACCAGATGAGCAGTAATATGCCGGCTATTAAAAAGCGAAGGGCGCCCAATAACATAGGTGGGAAACCATCAATCGCTATTTTTATAAAAAAGTAAGTTGATCCCCAAACCAGGTAAACGGTAGCGAATGCTATAATAACCAATAGGGGTGATGCAGGTTTTTGAGGTGTTAAGGCCATGATGATATTTATTTTTCGGGTATAACCAATTGTTGTTGTTCTTTAACAGTTTCAAGCACTATGGTGGTGCGGGTGCTTATAATGTTGGGTATTTTACTAAAGCGTTCGCGCATAATGCGCATAAGCGAGGCTGAATCATAAGTGCGCACCTTTACCAGGTAACAATCGTCGCCGGCAACGTGATGTACTTCCTGTACCTCTGGTATTTTAGCCAGTTCGAGTGTGGCTTTACTGTACCCCGGCCCGTCAGATGCTTTCATAAATATAAAAGCCAGTAATTTTTGTTGTAACGCCAACGGATTTATGCGGGTGGTGTATTGTTGTATCACGTTTTTTTGCTCCAGCTTTTTTACGCGCTCCAACACGCCCGAGGGAGCCATGCTCAGTTCACGGGCAAGGTCGGCATTTGATATACGGGCATTTTCCTGCATCAGGCGTAAAATGTGCAGGTCTGTTTTATCAAGTACTATTTCTGTTTCGCTATTCATTCTGTAATATTAGATAATTAAAGAATAAAATTCAATATATGTTATAAAAAATGAATTTAATTCGACAAAACTACACTATTAGTGTTTAAACAGATATTTAAGACAGTTGGGATATAACGGGAAATACAAGCCTGTAAGCAAGAAAAAAAGGAGCGAAGGATCTATTCGCAGATTTGGTACTTTAATCCCGGGATTGCAAAATGGAATAACAAAAAGCGCTAAAAAACAAACACCCGCCACAAACGTGGCAGGTGCAAGCAGATAAGGTATAGGTTTCTTAAATTACTTTTTGGCCAGCAAGTTTAGCAGTTTATCTGATTTGGTTTCATCAAAAGCAGTTTTAACATACTTGTACCCATTTTGGGTTGTAGCGGTAAGTAATTTAGCTTTATTTCCTTCTTCGTCTAAAATGTAAGCTGTACCGTTATCATTTATCCAATCAAAAAGTACATCTCTTGTAGTAATTCCGCGGTTCTGGGTATGGTCATCAATCCATACTAATGAGTTGATAGTCAGGTAGGGATTATCATGATCACCATTTGTTCTGTTTACTCCAGTTATTTGTATGGGCATGGCTAATAGTATCAGAGTTTAAATGTTTTAAAACTCTGAATTATATACCATCGGGTCAATCCGTGAAAACACGGTATTTTAATGAGTTTAAACACGGTGTTTTCACGGATTGATGGTTTGGCTAATTGTTTTTGAAATAATATGACAGGTGACTAAACCAAGCCGCTATATCTTGATGATCTTGTCCTTTTTGCGTTCGGTTGCTTTTTGATTATCCGGTTTGGGGATGTGCTTTATAATGGTTATTAGGGTACTGGCTATAAAGCCTGTAGCCTTTATCCCAAAATGTATAAATGGTTTCATTACCTCCCAGGCATTACCATGTGAAGGTTGCACTTCCGGATCTTGTTTTCCGGTCCTTTTTATTTCGCGTGATGCCATAACGTAGTTGTTTAGAGTTTATATACATAAAAACCCTGCCACAATCATATATAGTATAATATGGCTTAAATTAACATACATTTGATCACCCTAAATTGGTAAGCAGATGGAAATAAAGAATCATATAGGCCGGCTTATTATTCTTGTTAACGATTTTGATGAGGCATTAAACTTTTATGAAAAAAACTTTAACGCCAAAGTACTGGTTGATTATACCACAACAGAAGGCCAGCGATTTTTGCATATTGGCTTTGATACTGCTGATGCCATAGGAATATGGTTTTTGAAAGGTGGTGATCAAAGGGTCGGTAACCAAACCGCAGGCGAACCAACTTTTGTAATGTACACTAACGCGCTGGATGCCTTATATCAAAAGCTTTTAAAAAATGGAGTTAAAATAAAACTTAAGCCCGTTTATGCCGATGCTTACAGTTTTTTTCATTGTTATGATCTGTATGGCAACGAGATCATTGTAACGGAGTTGAAAAATACAGTTTCCTAAATGACCCTTTTAAGCTTTCTTCCTTAATTCAATCACTGTAATCTCGGGCCATATACCCAAACGTCCCGAAAATGCCAGGAAGCCAAATCCCCGGTTTACATATAGGTAACGGTTTTTTTCGTTAGCCAGTCCGGCCCAATCAAAATAGCGGTACTTTACCGGGCTCCATCTAAAGCCTGGAATTTCAATACCAAACTGCGCGCCATGTGTATGCCCCGAAAGTGTAAGATTTATGTTGGTGGTATTATAGCGCACCTGCTCTTCCCAATGGGTAGGATCATGCGATAGCAGGATCTTAAAGGCGTCTTTAGGCACGCCTTGCAAGGCTTTATTCAAATCGCCAACTTGTTTAAAGCCGCGCCCCCAGTTTTGTACACCAA
>NZ_JBFUJG010000161.1:0-10117 GCF_056401495.1 Mucilaginibacter sp. P4_E8 | reverse complement strand
CCCTTCCCCAAGGAAGGAATCGCACTAGGCCCAAGCTTTCTTTTTATTTCTTCCCAACACCTATAGTGATAACACCGACCACAGGCTAAAAAACTTCGTAAGTCTCAAAGCCAATAGATTACCCTATCAACCCCAATTCCTTTAAAATGGAATTAATGGTTAGATCAGTAAATTCTACTTCCATAAGTATTGATGTAACTAAATCAACTTTCTTCTCTTTTACGGCCTTTTCAAATTTTTCCATTAGACCACTTACATATAGTCGTTCATTTACTGTCATGCCCATATATCTATCACTCATAAAATTAAAATCTTAATTTAATTTATAGGTAATCATTTCCCTTTTAAAAATCCATTCTCATCCAACCAGGCTGTGGCCCAATCAAACCATTTGCCTTTGTTTTTGGAATTGTTGAGGCCAAAGCCGTGGCCGCCTTCCTGAAACAGGTGCATTTCGGCTTTTACATGATTTTTGAGCAGGGCATCATAAAACATCAGGCTGTTTTGCACCGGTACAGTTTTATCATCCTCGGCATGTACTAAAAAGGTGGGTGGCGTGTTGGCAGTAATTTGTTTCTCGTTCGAGTATAATTCCACTTGCGCTGCCGATGGTGTTTTGCCAATCAGGTTTTCTCTTGAACCCACGTGAGCCTGTTCGCCAAAAGTTATTACCGGGTAAATGAGCATCATAAAATCGGGACGAACGCTGATATCTTTATTTTCAATTACGGGTTTATCAAAATGCGTACCGGCTGTTGACACCAGGTGTCCCCCTGCCGAAAAACCAATGATACCTATTTTATTAGGATCAATTCCCCACTCGGCAGCATGTTTGCGCACCATTTGTATAGCTGTTTGTGCATCCTGTAGCGGGCCGATAGGTTTATCCTGCATAATATTGTCACTTGGCAGGCGATATTTTAACACAAAGGCTGTAACCCCTATTTTATTAAATTCCTGCGCTACAGCAGTGCCTTCATGTGCCGAAGCCAAACCCGCATAACTACCACCGGGACAAACAACAATCGCGGTGCCGTTTGCTGTGCCTTTAGCCGGTAAATACGACGTAAGTGTGGGCTGACTTACTTGTGTTATCCAGGAATTCTTATCTGTTTTCTCGATATAAGTTGCGGGTGTGGGTTTTGAGTTAGGTACGCCATTGGGATAAAGCGGGATCGATTTTTCCTGGCTGTAAGCCGTAGTTATTGCAATAGACAAAATAAAAGCGGATAAAATGGTTTTCATAGATCAGGTTGTATCAGGTTATAATGGATGGGCAAATTACAATTTCTACCCGAAACAAAAAACGACGTTGCATAATGCAGCGCCGTTTTTTTTGTAATAATTATATATCATTTAAACACGGATGTCATGCTGAACTTGTTTCAGCACCTCACACGACATGTGTACACCATGGCTGTCGGTGACTTTGCATGTGGGATCCCGAAATAAATTCGGGATGACCTGTATGTTCAAATTTAGCTTTTAGGTCCGCCAAATTCCATGAGGTATGCTTTTAAAAATTCGTTAAGTTCACCATCAAGTACAGCCTGCGCGTTTGATGTTTCATGATCAGTACGCAGGTCTTTTACCAATTTGTATGGGTGTAGTACGTAGTTACGGATCTGTGATCCCCACTCTATTTTCTTTTTGTTGCCCTCAATGGTATTGCTGATCTCCATTCGTTTACGCATCTCAATTTCATACAACTGCGATTTTAATAAACGGATGGCATTGTCTTTATTTTGAAGTTGCGAACGTGATTCCTGGTTTTTGATAATAATGCCCGAAGGTTTGTGGTATAAACGCACCGCGGTTTCTACCTTGTTCACGTTCTGCCCACCGGCACCACCCGAGCGGAAGGTTTCAAATTCAATATCAGCCGGATTTACATCAATCTCAATAGTATCATCAACCAATGGGTAAACATACACCGATGCAAACGAAGTATGGCGCTTGGCATTGGCATCAAACGGCGATACCCTCACTAAGCGATGAACACCGTTTTCACCTTTTAAATAGCCATAAGCAAAATCTCCTTCCAACTGCAGGGTTACAGTTTTAACACCGGCCACATCACCGGGCTGATAATCCTGCTCGGTCACTTTATAACCGTTCTTTTCGCCCCACATAATGTACATACGCATCAGCATACCTGCCCAGTCGCAGCTTTCGGTACCGCCGGCACCAGCTGTAATTTGCAATACGGCATGAAACTGATCTTCTTCGGCCGAGAGCATGTTTTTAAACTCCAGCTCCTCTACCGCTTTTATCGCTATGTTGTATTGCTCCTGCATTTCGACCTCAGTAGCGTCGCCGCCCTGGTAAAATTCAAATAGTACACCGGTATCTTCAATTATCGATACTACTTTCTGAAATTCATCGGTCCATACTTTTTTTACTTTGATGGATGCCAGCACCTTTTCGGCCTCTTTGGGGTGATCCCAAAAATGCGGGCCAACAGTTATTTCCTGTTCTATTTGTAATTGTTCAAGCTTCTTGTCGATGTCAAAGATGCCTCCTCAGGGAAGCTGCTCTATCCCTTAAATCCAGAATCTGTTCTTTAGTCATTTGGCAAATATATACAATTTGATAATCGGCTTAAATAAAAAGGCCTGCAAATTGTTTATCAATTTGCAGGCCTTACAAGGTATAGATTATAATATTTTAAGCAACCATTAGTTTGTTAACCAGCAAACTCAGGTCTGCACGGTTACCATTTAGCTTGGTTAGCATGTTAGTTAATCCAAATTCTTTGATCTGTTCGCTTTTTGACGCTTTTACCAATTCTTGCATCACCTTGGGTATTAGCCCATTTGCAATTTCCAGGGCATGTATAGGATCAATATGATAAAAGGTATTTAACCGGTTAGCAAACCTGTTAACTATGCTCGAAACCAATGAATGATTGTAAATACCTGACGATTGAAAGTACTTTATCAGTTCTTTCAACTTACCATTTTCCATCTGGCCCTTTAAAACCTCAATAATCGAACTTGAAGCTTCAATCATTACCGCATCGTGGTGTTTTACAGGAATTACAGGGTTGTTAACAACAGCCGTCCCGGCGTTATTTTTTACAAGCAAAAAAAGTTTCTCAAACATGGCCCGTATTTTTATATGTGTTAATTTACAAATTGATGATAAATCGCTTATTTGATTACCAACAAGACAAATATATTAAATAATTATTTTAAATATCAAAACAATTGTCAAATATTTTTAAAATTATCGTAATTTTTCGGTGTAAAACAAACACTATGTGTGCAGTGTTAAAATAACACGAAGATTTGTTAGTTTTGAATTTAACATCCAGCCAACAATTAACTTCTTACTTTTGTATAAAACTACTCAATTATGCTGCCAAATACAGATTTTACCACCACCCAGTCTTATAAATATTTAACAGACCATTACATTGATATTGTATCAAAAAGTCTGAAAGAATTATTTGACACTGATAATCAGCGATTTAAAAAATTCTCCATCCAATTTGAGGACATTTTACTCGATTATTCCAAAAACCGTATTGATGAGCAAACCATTGCCTTACTGATACAGTTAGCTAAGGAATGTTCGGTAAATGAGGCAATTGAAGCCATGTTTTCAGGCGAAAAAATCAACGCGACGGAAGGTCGTCCGGTGCTGCATATCGCATTACGTAACCGTAGCAATAAACCAATTTATGTTGATGGCAAAGATGTAATGCCCGATGTAAATAAAGTGCTTGAACACATGAAGGAGTTTAGCCACGCTATTATATCTGGCTCCTGGAAAGGCTATACCGGCAAACCAATTACCGATGTAGTAAATATAGGCATCGGCGGCTCAGACCTGGGCCCGGTAATGGTGACCGAAGCATTAAAGGCTTACAAAAATCATCTGAACCTGCACTTTGTATCCAACGTGGATGGAACGCATATAGCCGAAACCCTAAAAGAGGTTGATCCTGAAACCACGCTTTTCCTGATCGCGTCAAAAACATTTACTACCCAGGAAACTATGGGCAATGCCCACAGTGCGCGCGACTGGTTTTTAGCCGCCGGAGCAACCGAAGCTGATGTGGCCAAACACTTTGCTGCTTTATCAACCAATGCTGCCGCTGTCGAAAAATTCGGCATCGATACCAAAAACATGTTTGAGTTTTGGGATTGGGTTGGTGGCCGCTACTCTTTATGGAGCGCCATTGGCCTTTCTATAGCTTTAAGCATAGGTTTTGACAATTTTGTGGAACTGTTAGAAGGCGCCCATGCTACCGACGAACATTTCAGGACCGCGGAGTTTGAACGGAATATCCCAGTTACACTGGGGCTGCTTGGCATTTGGTACAACAACTTTTTTGAGGCCGAAACCAACGCCATTTTACCATATGATCAATACATGCACCGCTTTGCCGCTTACTTTCAACAAGGCGATATGGAGAGCAACGGTAAACATGTAGACCGTAATGGCAAACATGTAGAATATCAAACCGGTCCTATCATCTGGGGTGAACCAGGCACCAACGGACAGCACGCGTTTTACCAGCTGATACACCAGGGCACTAAACTGATCCCTGCCGATTTTATAGCCCCGGCACAATCACACAATCCGCTTGGTGAGCACCATAACATGCTGCTGTCAAATTTCTTCGCCCAAACCGAAGCCCTGATGAACGGCAAAACAGAGGAAGAAGTAATTGCCGAATTAAAAGCCGCAGGTAAATCTGACGCGGAAATAGCAGCCATTGCACCGTTTAAGGTTTTTGAAGGCAACAGGCCTACAAACTCGTTCCTGCTTAAAAAAATAACCCCACACAGCTTAGGCTCATTGATAGCCATGTATGAGCATAAAATATTTGTACAAGGCATTATCTGGAACATTTACAGCTTTGACCAATGGGGTGTGGAATTAGGTAAACAACTGGCGGGTAAAATATTACCCGAATTAAAAGACAACAGTGAGATCAGCAGCCATGATTCATCAACCAACGGTTTGATCAATCAATATAAAGCTTGGAGGTAAGGGCCCCCAGCCCCCTAAAGGGGGAGTTTTTGATTAACATATTCATAAATAAAAGAGCCTGAAATTTCGGGCTCTTTTATTTTTTATTCTGCTAAAGATTCAGGACTATCAGTTCCCCCTTCAGGGGGTTAGGGGGCTTTTACAAACTTAACCTGATATAATTGAGGCCATTTTTTACCGGTTACAAAAAGGCGTTTGCCTTTGGCGTCCCAGGCTATGCCATTAAGCACATTATTGTCCCAATCCCTGTCCTGCGGCCTGTCGGCCATAGGATATAAGTCCTTCATATCAATTAACTGCTCTACGGCGCCTGTTTTAGGGTTAATAACCAGTATGGTATCTTTTTGATAAATGTTGGCATAAAGTTTACCATCAATATACTCCAGTTCGTTTATAGAGTCAATCTGGCCAGTGTTATCACAAACATCAATAAAACCAGTAGGGTGGTAAGTATCCTTATCCCTAAACCAGATACGGTTAGTACTGTCGTCATTATAAAGTTTGTTGCCATCAAAACACATTCCCCAGCCTTCGGGACCTAAATTGTTAGGGAAGGTTTTGATCAGTTTAAACGTGTTCTTGTCATAAACAAATGCCACTTTTTCGCGGTAGGTAAGCTGTATTATCTTATCTCCCACAACCGATATCCCCTCGCCAAAGTATTGATCATCAAGTTTGATTTTTAACAGGGTTTTGCCGGTGTTAAGATCAAACTTACGTAATGCAGAGCGTTTATAGTCGCCAATGCTTTCATAAAAATGACCATCTTCATATTGCAATCCCTCGGTATAAGCACTGGTATCATGCGGAAATACCTTTTCAACCTTATAAGTATAATGTTCGGGCGCTTTGGCTGCAAGCAGCAAAATATTAGTAGTTACATCCTGACTTTTACCACCAGCATAAATTTTAGCGGTTACTACCCTTATGCCCAAAGGCAAAGTATCTGTTTTTAGGCTGATGCCCGATGTATCTTTAGTTACGCCTATTTTGGTGGCTACAGGTAAGTAAACCGAATCGGCACCCATTTTTATATTTGTAGATGCCAGCAGGTACACTACCGAATCTACTTTGGCATCGGCAGGGAAACCAACCTTTAGTTTTACTTCATCACCCGCTTTGTAGGTAGTACCAGCTTCGGGACTGATGCTAAAATCTGCCGCGCTATCACTTGATTTATGGTTACAGCCAAATGCCAGCAAAGCGCCGGCTAAAAAAAGACCTTTAATTTTGTTATTCATAATGTTAGGTTGCCGATGGCCAAAACGCATCTTCAATATGATTTAGTATATAATTTTTATTTCTGTCGAACAAAATAGCAATAATATCAAACCGTACATCGCCCTGGTGGTTCATGAGGTAAATATATTCATCTGCCGCCTCGGCCAGTAATTTTTGCTTACGGGCATCCACAAAATCCTCAGGTTCGCCAAAACCGTTGCCGGTGCGGGTTTTAACTTCGGTAAATATAATAACCTTGTCTTTATATGCAATCAGGTCAATCTCGGCTTTGCCGTGGGTCCAGTTTTCGTCCAGTATTTCGTAACCGGTGTTTTCCAGGTGTGTTTTGGCTAAAGTTTCGCCCGTGCGACCCAGATCAAGGTGTTGAGCCATTTATTTGATAATTACCGACCCTAAGAAATCGGAGATGGTTTTTTCAACTTTTTTCATGCGGATATACTGGTTCAGCAATATTTCCTGATCAGCTTCGGTCTCGGCCTTTTGCAGTTCCGTACGCAGGCCTTCCAGTATTTTGCCCACCTTATGTTTTTTAAGGTGAAATATAGCACCAAGAATGGCAGCCTTCATGTTGGCCTGCTCATCGTGTATCATGATCTTGTGCATCTCGTACCAATTTTCGCTTAGCGTATATTTGGTAGCCAGCATGTTAACCGTCAGATCAACAATGCCTTTATCCTGATGATGAATAAAATAATAATCCTCTGGCAGTACGCCATTCTCAACCTCCTGCCGGTATAATTCAACAAACAGCTTGCATGATGCATCTTCAAAAGTAACATCACCCAACTCGGCTATCATAAACGGGCCTATATAAGTATTAGCGATGCCATCCCAGTCAATCATCCTGTTGCCATACAATAACAGCAAACGAATGATCTCCTTTTCCTGAAAATGCTCTTCTTTAGTTTCCTTTACCTCGGGCTCATCAAAAAAGTTGGGTTCGTCTGGCTGCGGTGCATATCGGGTATTGGTTTGTTGCTGCTGACCATCCTTTTTCGCCTTGGCCTGGCGCATTTTATTTAGTTCGGATAGCAGGGCGCGCTCATCTATCTGTAATATATAACTACATTCCTTGATAAAAACAGATGCCTTGATCGAGTCCGGGATCTTAGCTATGCTCTCCACAATCTCGCGGATCACACCGGCTTTTTTTATAGGGTCATTACCGGCATCTTTTAAAAGGAGGTTAGCTTTGTAAAGGATAAAATCCTTTTTAGTTTCCTCGATATGTTTTTTGAAGGCGTTGGTACCTACACTGCGCACATACGAATCCGGATCATGCCCATCAGGAAAAGAAACCACTTTCACGTTGAGGCCTTCTTCCAATATCATATCCAGCCCGCGCAGGGAAGCTTTAATACCTGCCGCGTCGCCATCATATAAAATAGTGATGTTTTTGGTAAACCTGCTGATCAGCTTGATCTGCTCTACAGTTAATGAAGTACCCGACGATGCTACCACATTTTCGATACCAGCCTGGTGAACTGAAAGCACATCGGCATAACCTTCAACCAAATAGCAGTTATCTTCCTCGCGTATGGCTTTCTTGGCGAAGTACAGGCCATAAAGCACATTTGATTTATGGTAGATCTCAGACTCGGGTGAGTTTACATACTTAGGTACATTTTTATCCTTTTTAAGGGTACGTCCGCCAAAGGCTATTACCCGGCCAGTAAAACTATGTATCGGGAACATTACCCGGCCACGATAGCGGTCATATAAGTTACCGTTATCTCGTTTAACCGATAGGCCGCTCTCTACCAGAAACTGTTCCTGGTAGCCATCTTTTATGGCAGTACCCGTAAAAGCTTCCCATTGATCGGGCGAGTAACCCAGTTCAAATTTTTTAATAGTTTCGGTGTTGAAACCGCGTTCTTTAAAATAGCTCAGGCCGATGCTTTTACCCTCATCGGTATCAAGCAGGCTTTCATGAAAAAACTTAGCGGCAAAGGCCGTCACGATCATGAGGCTTTCGCGACGCTGATCTTCCTCCTTGTTTTCTGGGTGATCAATGGTTTCCTCAACCTCGATACCGTATTTCTTGGCCAGCCATTTTAATGCTTCGGGATAGGAAAATTTTTCCAGCTCCATTAAAAAGGTAACTGCCGAACCACCTTTGCCCGTAGAAAAATCTTTAAAGATGCCCTTTGCCGGCGATACCGTGAACGATGGTGTACGTTCATTGGCAAATGGTGACAGGCCCACATAGTTTGCCCCGCGTTTTTTTAGCTGCACAAATTCCCCTATCACCTCCACAATGTCGGTGGCTTCCATAATACGGTCGATGGTGGATTTTATGATCATGTGCTAAAATGCAAATGTAGGGTATCGGGTATCAAGTATCAAGTAGTTAGTATCAAGTATGATGAGTTGTTTATAAAAAAAGAAATGAAGTTATCCTGATACTTGATACTAACTACTTGATACTAACTGATTACGTGGCTTTAAAAATGTTACGGCTATGCCGGCAAGCACTATTACACTGCCAATGATTTCATTAACTGCAAGCTTTTCGTTCAGCAGGAATGCGGCAAGTAATCCGGCAAATACCGTTTGGCTTAGTAAGGCTATAGCCACTTTGGTTGATTCCAGGTATCTTAATGAGTAATTTATGGTGAGCCAACCAGTAAGCTGACAAATTAATCCCATCCCTATAAAGCACAGCCAAACTTTTAGTGAAAAAACGGTGATCGTATTTCCCATGGAACTATTTATCAGGAATAAAAAAACACTGGCGCCCAACATGCTGTAAAACATAAAGGTAAACACATCTATACTCGCCATGATGTTTTTGGTGATCATGATATAGGTTGCGTACAGCAAGCTGGCCAATACCGCAAGCAAAATACCCGCGTTAAGTTCCAGATGTAAAATGTGCTGATAGCCCACCAGCACCACCATACCCATGATCGCCAATAGCGTACCTATCCAGAATAAATTTCCTGAGCGTTTTTTAAAAAGCAAAAAACTCAGCAAACCCACCCAAACCGGGGCCAGGTTGGCAAGCAGGGTTGATACTGTTGCGCTGATTTTTAACAAAGAGATATTCCAAACGGCCACGTCTGATGCAAAAACCACCCCTGCCGTTACTGCGATAATAAGCTGCCTTTTATCAATACGCAGTTTCTTTTTAATGATACAATAAGGCAGCAAACAAACCCATGCAACAAACACACGGTAAAATGCAGAACCAATTGGTGCAACCCCGGCAAGCTTTACAAATATTGGCGAAAACGAGATGCATAAAATGCCGATAACCAAGCTCACTTTAGGGTTCATAACAAGATAATAAAATGAGTGGCAAACTTAAGCAAATCGTTTTTTATTAAGACCTTTATCAAAATTCACTTCACAAATATCTAAGTCGCTGTAGCAAAAGTTTCTTTTTCGCCGTAATTGTATAAAAACCTTATTATCATGAAAAAATACCTGCTTATTTTACTTTCAGCTACGGCTTTGTTTATGACGTCCTGCACCAAAAGAAGGGACTGTTGTGTTCTACCTAAAAGGGACGCATTTATTATGGCCGAAAAAAGCGGCGTACAATGGGAAGGGATCCCTACAACTACTGTATTTTCGCAGGATACCATTAATGTATATGCCGGCAACTTTAAAACCGGCCTTGAAGAAAACTTTGGCTTTTTAATAAAAGCGAGCACCACAGCCATTAGTTATCCACTAAAAGGCAATCAAGCCTACTATTTTAATACTGTTGGTCGTGATGTATCAGTTAGCGGTTATAAACTCGATGATACCTTTACCAACCAGGTAACGGTTACCAGCTATGATCAAAGCACCAAAACTGTAACAGGTACTTTTCAAATGAAATTTATTAAAACGTATGATAACCCAACCGGTAGTTATCGTTATC
>NZ_JBFUJG010000160.1:0-10179 GCF_056401495.1 Mucilaginibacter sp. P4_E8 | reverse complement strand
GGATAAAGCTCTATTTTGAGGAGGTTTCTCATATACAGGGATTGAAGGACTATGCTATTATTTACACCTTCGACCAAAGAATCGTTATCAAGGGTTCTGTAAAATCAATGCAGGAGATATTTCCTGAAACACGCTTTATAAGGGTGCATAAATCATTTATTGTTGCTAAAGATAAAATACGGCGGATAGAAAAGAACAGGATCATCATCAATGATCACCAGATACCAATAGGCCGCAACTATAAAGACGAAGTGGAAAGGAAAATTATAAGCAGTTAAAAGCATAAATAATATGAAAGCTATTCTATTTATCTTTTGAAAGGCGATGAAAATGTTCTATTTATTCTGGATGAAAACCGTAAATTTAGGAGAGGAAACCAGGATTTTAGCTATACCCTTAACAGAGTTCACAAGGTACTGCGCTTGTCTGGTCAGTAAATTGGCAAAGTTCCATCCGGGAAGTGTGAAAATTGCAGGCATAGTGGAGCCGTAGTTGCCAATTTCTGAAGGGACGCAAAAACGTTAAAACTCTACTATACTTGCCGTTCATCTACTATATTTTGAAGCGACTGAATGATATAGTTGTTTTGTTTCAGGAACCCCAATAAACAAAAACGCATCATGAAAAATTTAGCATTCATTTTATTTATTACTGTGCTGGGTGCCAATTGTTTAGCCCAGACTAAAAAGGTTGGCGGCGTGTGCGAAGGCTGTGAGGCCATTTATGAGAGTCCCATTCCTTTTGAGCAATTGAAATCCTTTGTTTTGCTGCCAGGTACAACCTGGAACGGTAAAAAACCTTTAGGTATCAACGGCGTTGTTTACAAGGCTGATGGCAAAACCCCTGCTCCGGGCGTAGTATTGTACCTGTATCATACCGACGAAACCGGTCATTATCCCAAAAAAGGTGATGAAAAAGGCTGGGCCAAACGGCATGGCTATATTCGCGACTGGCTGAAGACAAATGAAAAAGGCGAGTACAAATTTGGCACGCTTCGTCCTGCTTCCTATCCGGATAGTCCTGTGCCTGCTCATATTCATGTTACTATAAAGGAGCCTGGCATCAATGAATATTATATTGATGAGTTTCTTTTTGCCGATGATCCGTTGTTAACAGCAGAAAAGCGAGACCACCTCCCAAACCGTGGCGGCAGCGGCATTGTAAAACTCATTGATGTGGGCAATATGTACAAAGGGGAGCGAAATATCTATCTCGGTAAGAATATTCCTGATTATCCGTTGAAATAAAAAGTCAGTTCTAAACAAACGATCCAAGTAGTTTTGTATATAGCTACGTCCGGACTTATAGCCCGGTAATACTATTCATCTAAAATGGGAACCTCTAAAATCAATAGGATAGCATTGTTGGAAAGGGCCTCAAATTCTACTTCGTCAACCTCCCATAGGGCCAGGCCGTCGCCCTCATGCATTAACCGGTATTGTACTTCCAGTTCTCCCTGAATAACAAAAATAAATACACCGGTTTTAGATTTTTTTTTATGATAGATGGCTTCCTGCCGCCCCTTCAATTTACCAATGGTACCGGTATAGCCGGCATTTTCTGCCCCGGGTGTAATCTGGCTAAAAATCTCTATCAGCTCGTAGCTTTCCAAATCAAACTTTGATTCGCAGGACAGTGTTTGATTATCAGCGGTTTTTATCCACAACTGCAAATATTTTACAAGATGATCAGTGTAGGGGTTTTTTGTTGTACAGGTGCTGCCGGCTTTCAAATGCAATACTTGTACCGCACCGGCTTCAACCAGGCCTTCGTGGCTGGTACTATCCCAAAATGCTACAGCACCAACAATTGGGATTAAAATAATATCTGTATCTTCTTCAATCAGCCATTTTAAAGATTGTCCGCCGCCAAGCGTATCTTCGTTTAACACATAAAGCGAACCAAAAGGCTTTTTATGCTCCTGCTGATATTTGCCAAAATTAAAAGTATTATAACTGCGAAACCATTCCGTTTCATTAAGGCCGCGTTCTTCTGCCAGGTATATTTTTCCTTTAGATTGTGGTAACATCTGCACTTTTCTTTTTGAGGGAGTAAATACTTAAGTAAGGCTGCATGGAAAACATCTCAGTTAAAATCTCGCCATGTTCATCCTGCACACCGGCATTAACCGAAACGAGTAACTGGTTGTCTATGGTATCATACCAGGTAAGTGGTTCTGATATGAAATTGATGCCTATCTGGTGTTTGGATATATCCCTGATATCAGAATTAATGATCTCGAACTGGTAGCCCTTAAACGGGAGAAACTTTTTTCCGGCATTGTTAATAATATCGGGCACTTTGCCGTTAAGCTGTTTTAGGTATCCTATAACCGAAGCGCTAACAAGGAAGTGTAATTTTTCGGCTCCCGGAACATGATGAATTAATTCGCCAAAAGTAAAATATTTTTTATCCGGGTTGATGGTTTGCGCCTGCATTAAAAATTCCTTGTAGGTATCTGCAAGCACCAATTTTTCCCATGGCTCCCGGGAGGCAGCAGTGATGATTTTCCGGTATAATAACCGTATGATGGCTTTTTCCATGAGATTGAAATAAGCAGAGGCGTTATGAATAACACCTCTGCCGGGTTGGTTATAGTGGATAGGGGAATTAAGCAGCTACATAAATGGTATGGGTAAGCACATATCCCGCTGAAACACTGCCGGTAACGGTTGACAGCTCATTGGCCAGGGAATCGCTGAACACCATGTCAGCTGTAGTGGCCGTGTCTTGTTTCCCCCGGTTGGAATAAGGCGATACTGTGGTGTAAACAGTATCGCAAATGTCTGTTGGAAATGCGATCTGCGTGATGAGCAATGATGTACCTGATGAACTATAAATATGCGCGTGAATGTGTGGTGCCCTTGGTGAATACCACCCCGGGAAAATACTGGTAAATGTCACCAATCCATTAGCATCGGTAGTTTGCCTGCCGCGCAAAAAGTGCGAGGAGGTATAATCAACGCTTGCGTAACCACCGCCGGGGGTGTCTGTATATTCTGAATAATACCCTACGGCTGTACAATGCCATATATCAACCAATGCGCCGGATAAAGCTGCACAACTGTTATTGGTATTGCATATCGTTATTTTAATAGTGAGGGCTACACCGGTTTGTCCGTCAACAATATTGCTTCTTACATAGGAGGAAGGGGTAATTGTAGGATAAGGGCCCGCGGTTTCAGAAGACGTTACTGAACATGAACCACTACTGGATGATGAGCCGCTGCCGGATGATGAACTGCTGGAAGATGTACTGGTTGTAGTTGTAGTATCTGCATCTTTTTTGCAGGAATTTGCCAAAGGTGCAATAAAAGCTACCCCTAAGGCAGCAATTCCGCTTTTAATGAATGATTTACGTTCCATAATAGTTTAATGAAGTGTCTGAATGCTTATGAAGTGAAATTATAAATTGAAACATTTTTGTTACAATTAGTGTCGATAAACGCCTGCATTGTATCGGCTAAAGCTGTTTTGCATTGTTAATTATCCTTGAAAGTACTTTGTGCTTCTCCCTTGGCTTCGTTAAATTCTTTTACGCCACGGCCTAAACCCCGCATTAGTTCAGGTACTTTTTTACCTCCAAATAATAGTAATACAGCTACAATGATCAGTATTAATTCAGGTGCTCCTAATCCGCCCATAACTTCAATTTTTAATTTGTTAATTATTAATAGTGATCAAATGTATTTATAGCCATATTGCTGTTATATAATGTATCGATGAATAATGCGGATGTGTCGGTTAAACCTTTGTTAAAATGATGCGTTAGAGTTTATTGCGGTCGTTAACCCAGCTTTTGAATAAGCCAAAACTTACCTTAATCAACCGGCAATAAGTCTCTTTTGTCATCAAACTGCCATCATGTTTCTGTGTTTAAAATCTTTTAAGCACCTAATCGTCTTAGCTACATATGAAGAAACGAATCCCTGCCATCGTGCTGTTATGGCTGATCATTGATATTTACTTTTTTACAGCGGTTGAAACGCTGACCCATGATATTTCCCTATACCTGGCTTACTGGTTATTTGACGCCTTGTTGGCTGGTACGATACTATACAGCGTGATAACCGGAAAGACCAAACTCGTGTCCTGGCTAATGGCGCTGATGCTGCTGTCCTTTATACCCAAGCTGGTGGGCTCCATAGTCCTGATGCTCGAAGATATCACCCGCCTGTTCCGTGGTTTCCCTCCGCGCAGTTATGGTGTGAGCGAATTTGTGTTGGTTGTAGCCGGTACACTTTTTCTGCTATTGCTGTTCGGGATCACTCGTGGGCGCCACTACTATAAGGTGCGCCGGGAAACGCTTTATTTTGATGATCTGCCCGAAACCTTTGACGGTTTTACCATTACGCAGTTATCTGATATTCATTCCGGAAGCTTCAGTGACAAGCAAGGTGTGCAAAAAGGGCTTGACCTGGTAAACGCGCAGGGAAGTGACGTGATTTTATTTACTGGTGATTTAGTTAACAACCAGGCGACTGAAATGGATCCCTGGATACCGGCCTTTGCTGAACTGGAAGCGCCCTATGGCAAATATTCGGTGCTGGGCAATCATGACTATGGCGATTATATGCAATGGGAAAATAAAGCAGCTCAATATGCCAACCTGAATCGCCTGAAACAAGTGCACAAAGAAATTGGGTTCCAATTATTGATGAACGAGTCCATGCAAATTCAGAAAGATGACCAGTCTGTCGCGCTGATCGGTGTTGAAAACTGGGGCAAAGGTGGTTTTCATAAATATGGCGACCTCGAAAAGGCGGCGGCCAATGTGCCGGATGGAGCTTTCAGGATCTTAATGTCACATGACCCCTCGCATTGGGACGCAGTAACGGTCGACCATCACCAGCATATCCACCTCACGCTTTCGGGGCACACACACGGCATGCAATTTGGCTTTGAACTATTTGGTTTTAAATGGAGCCCGATCAAGTATATTTACAAGCAATGGGCGGGCCTTTACCAAAAAAGTGGCCAGTACCTGTATGTGAACCGCGGCTTTGGTTTTCTCGGCCTGAAGGGCCGTGTGGGCATCTGGCCCGAGATAGCTGTTATTACTTTAAAGCGTAAATCATTAGTTTAGCTGCATGAATTCAATGACTGGTCTTGTGCTGTCTGCTTCTTGCCTTGATTTTATGCGCGAGCTTAAAAGTAATAATGCCAGGGAGTGGTTTGTTCAAAACAAAGAGGCTTACCAAACAGAGCTGGGCTTTGTTGAGGCCTTTGCCGATGCGCTATTAAATAATATAAGCACGCACGATGTCATCGAAACACCTACCGGTAAAAAGAGCCTGCACCGCATCTACCGGGATACGCGGTTCTCTAAAGATAAAACCCCGTTTAAAACCAACTGGAGCGGTGGTTTCCGGCGCGCCACCAAATATCGTCGTGGCGGCTACTATTACCATTTTGAGCCGGGCAACAGTTTTGTGTTAGGCGGATTCTGGGGACCCAACCCGCAGGATCTAAAACGGATCAGGGATGACATCGCCTTTGATGCTACACCATTACGGGACATCCTCAGTAGTGCTACTTTTATCGACACCTTCGGCAAGCTGCGGGGCGAACAATTAAAGACCAGTCCTAAAGGCTATGATCCGGCTCACGAAGCGATTGATCTGCTGCGTTATAAACAATTCCTCATTATCCGGCGTTTTTCAGACCAGGAAGTTTTAAGTGACAATTTCTTCCGAGAGGCCTGCCAGACCTTCCGGAAGATGCGCCCATTTTTTGATTACATGAGCGAAGTGCTGACCGCTGATGTGAATGGACTTGCCGTTTAAGATAAACAGCTCCTGCCATCAATTCTTTATCTTTGGTTCATGCACCTCAAAGCGAGCAGTAGGGAAGGTTTACTTATTAAATAAATTATCATGTTACAGAACCGCGTTGATCCGCAAGGAAATATCATCAAAAGYAGTGCCCGCGGCGTTTGGATGGGCAATCGCGGTCAATTGCATGGTAGTGGAAAAACAATCCTTCGACCCTTTAAACATCAAGCCTGGATCATTTGCCTGCTGGAATTTAAAGGCAGGCACCGGCAGGTAATGTCGCCAAATCTTTGGACAGAATTATTCTTTTTGGATGAGGCTACGGCATTTGCGGCGGGGCACCGGCCTTGCTTTGAATGCCGCCGTGCAGACGCTAATAGTTTTAAAGCCGCCTGGCTGAAGGGCAATCCGGAATTTGAGTTTCCTGACAAAGTAGCCATAGGCAAAATAGATCAGATTATGCACCAGGAAAGGATAACTAAAAACGGTGGCAAAGTAACGTTTGAAGCAGCTCTCAAAAATTTGCCAAACGGTACCTTTATACAAATAGAAAATGAACCTTACCTGTTAGCAGAACAGTTGATATATCGCTGGACGCCATTTGGGTATGAAAAAGGCATTCCGCTGCCATCGTTAGCAACAGTCACGGTGCTAACCCCAAAGTCTGTAGTCAATGCCTTTCGCATGGGTTACCAACCCCAAGTGGCCATCCCTGAATAAAACAATTTTTTACTGCCGCTGATAAGGCCGATAATATTGCTCATAAAACTGTTTCTTGAAATCTTTATAATGGCTTACCGCGCCAATCATATTCAGCAGTTTGATATAATACCAGGCCAGATCGATCTGCATTGGTTTAAATCCACTTCTGGCACTTTTGGGAAATAAATGATGGTTGTTATGCCATTCACCGGCCACAAGTCCCGGCCATAACTGATTGATGGATTTGTCTTTACGACTGTAGTCGGTTCCGTCCCGTTGCTTGTCTTTGCCTTTGGCATGGCCTTCGTAATTAAAGGTACGTACGCCAATAGCCCAGAACCCGGCTGCACCGAATAAACAAAAGGCCAGGGCATGACCGCCCATTAGGTAAAACGCGAGGTACCAGAATGACCAGTTGAGTATCCAGGATAGTATTGCGCGCCATGGGTTTACATATGAGCCCCAGTGCTGGTATTGCAAATAAGTATTTGCTTTTACCCCTGTATGTTTCATCAATGACTTTACCCGGTTGTAATCATCTTCATTCAGCTCTTTGGCTATGGGCTGATGATTTACATCTGCTAAAAAGCAATAAAGGAAACCAGCCTGCGCATTGTAGGGATCGCCTGGTTTATCAGATTTGGAATGATGCACATGATGCGATATGACGTAAATTTCTTCGGGGATAACACAGAGCGTTAAGTTCTGGGTAATAAAACGCCAGAATTTGTTACGGAATGTATACGCTCCGTGTGTACAATAACGATGGTGCCAAATGGTACCATGCGTACCCATAATGATCATTCCGTAAACAAAGGCGGCCAGTATGGTCCACCAGCTTAAAAAATAAATGACAAAGAATACAAAGAAAGGAATCAGGTATAATACCTTGAGCCAGCTAAAAAAAGGCAGCCAGTTTTTACGGGTTTTAAATACATTTAACCTTGAAAAGAACTCGGTTAATATTTGTTTGACAGTGGGTTTAATTAAAACCGACTGTTCGTCCGTCCAACCGTAGGAGGGAGTTTGCAATACATAATCTAAAAAGGGCATCAGCTAAAAAATTTAAAGGTATCGGGCTCATATAATATAATAAGAAGTGTTGATTTGATTCAGGATCGCTGCCGTTGGGGGTTAAAGGCAATAAGGTATTGCAAATGGTTTTTAATAACTGTTTTAGTATCCAATTTTTTTTCAGGATCGGATACAATCAGGACTAATTTTTTTTTGATCAATTCAAATAATTCTGCTAATATTTCGGGTAATACTTTAGCCGATATAGTGGGGTAATATTTTTTTTCCAGGACTGATTTTTCATCAGCGGTGGCTAAAATAATCTCCCAAGCTTCATCGGTTCTAAACCAGTGCTCTTTGGCGCTGTTATTCAGATCAAACAAAAACATTTTGGCCTGTAACTCAATTGTTTGACTTGCCATGTTAATTGTGTTTTTTATTGATAGAAATGAGCCCCTCTTTGGAGGATGTGTTTTTGGAAGCCTGGTAATCAGACTGATCTTTTTTACTATTCAGGCTTGGTGCTTTTTTGTGGGCTTTACTGCCTTTATCTTTACTCATTGTTTTTTTGTTTAATGTTAATTTGATATTGATAATCTGCAGCTGCTGGTGCAGGAGCTGCATGGAATTTAAAATACTTTCCGCAGTTTAATGATCCGCATCCAGTGCATCAGTTTCATGATTGGGTAAACGGGGTCAATCTCAAACCATTTTTTGCCAAAGTTGGCGCTGTTGGGATGTTTGTGATGATTATTCTGAAACAGTTCGCCCAGCATTAAAAGGTCAAAGGGGGTAGTGTTTTTGGATTTGTCTTTATTGTCAAAATTCGTATAGCCATATTTATGACCGCACCAATTTACAATAGCGCCATGTATAGGGCCCATTAAAAAATGAATGGGTAGCAACAGGAACATCCACCAATGGGTGGCAAAAAACACATAAAAACAGGTGTAAGCTACACCAAAGAGCAGTCTTGACAAGGTGGAAGAACCCATCCGGTCAATTAAAGGCCATTCCGGATAATGCCCACCAAATCTGGCTTCCGGATCCTTTATTCTTTTCAGATGGTCACCAAATGTTTTAAAAGTAGCCTTTGTCATTTGGATAACGTTGGTGAAAAAATGAGGTGAATGTGGGTCCTTTTCGGTATCGCTGTAGGCGTGATGTTCCCGGTGCATAATTGCGTAAGCCCTGGGATTTAAAAAGGAGGCGCCTTCAAAAAGATAGGCCATGATATAAAATACACGCTCCCAGAATTTATTCGTGGTGAACATGCGGTGAGAGGCATAACGGTGCTGGAAGAAAGTCTGAAAAAAAAGTGACAGGAACCAGTGCGCAATAAAAAAAATCAGGATCAGCATAAAAAATGTATTAGTATTAATAGCAAGTAAGGCATAAGACAAACATGGTTACCCTTATAAAGGAATCATGCATGTTTAAGTGGGATAGAAACAGATGAAGTTTTGTTCTCTGTGGCCTGGATCTGCCTGATGAGATGCAAGCTTGAAATTTAAGATGCGCTTGAGATCAACGGGTAAAATGTTTGTGGTTTAAAACCAAAAACTACAGGTACTGTATAGTCAATAATTAAGACTATCATATAAAGTTAAACGTTTTATACAATTATTTGTTGTTAATATTTTATAATTAATTTGTTAAGCCTAAAGACCCTTTTCCATCCAGACAAATTAATAATTAGTAACTTTACAATAAGTTTATTTCTAATTAAGACAACGTGGCGACAGATAAAATAACTATACTTTATGTGGATGATGAAGCAAACAATTTGTTTTCGTTCAAGGCTACTTTCCGGATAAAATATGAGGTTTTAACGGCGCTGGGTGGAGATGAAGCCTTGAAAATATTGACTACTAATAAGGTACATATAATCATCACAGATCAGCGCATGCCTAAAATGACAGGTGTTGAATTTTTAGAAAAGGTATTGGATAACTTTCCTGATTCAATAAGAATCCTTTTAACAGGCTATGCAGACATGGCAGCGGTGGTAGATGCAGTTAATAAAGGGAAAATATTTCACTATATAACCAAACCATGGAAAGAAGAAGAAATGGATTTGGCCATAAACGCGGCATATGCAGCCTACCTTGAAAAAGCTCAATTAAAAGAGATGAATGAAAAGTTGGAAGGCTCAAATGATCAATTAGAGTTTTTGCTAAGACAAAAGCTACTTTCTTAATAGCTGATTGGGTTAAATAGCAGATCTTATCTCCTTTAATAAGGAAACCAGTTTTTCTTTGGTAAGAGGTTTTTCTATGATGCTATTTACTGTTTCATAAGTAAGTATTCTGTCAATATCGCCGGGATGGCTTGCAGATGATAATATCGTTAACACAATAATCCTATAATTTTTTTTAGTCTCAGCAGAGAATTTTTCAAATTCTTCAACAAATTTTAACCCATTCATTACAGGCATTTGTAAGTCGAGCAAAATTATGGTAGGAATTGACGTATCCTMAATAATGGTTTCACTTATTATTTCCAGGGCATGTTGCGCATTTTGAAAAGTCTTAATAATTAAGCTCTTAGTACTGCGTTCTAAAAACTTCTGGGTAACAAAGCGGTCCAGTTCACTATCATCAATTACTATAAATGAAAATTCTATATTCATCAGATAGATGGAATTGTAACTTTAAAGGTTGTTCCCTTGTGCAAAACGGAGTTGACT
>NZ_JBFUJG010000159.1:0-10181 GCF_056401495.1 Mucilaginibacter sp. P4_E8 | reverse complement strand
GTGATACAACTATACTTAGACGTGTCAGTCGAAAAGACAGTTTGTTTATAAAATCATTAGTAATCAAAGCTAACACCGACATTAAAAAGGCTTTTGCGGCCAGGCAACCGGTTGCGTTTATAAGCAAAAGTTCATCAGTAAAAGTAGAAAAATGGAAAGCAGAGGGAGGTCTCTTGAATAATTTCGACACTTCTGATGATTATTTCGATCCAACATATAATATCACTATTAATAAAGCACACACAAATTTTTACTACTCATTTAGTGTATATGTTGATGATAAAGGACAAATGCATTATGGAGAACCCTTAATTGCTTTTACGGGTGAATCATTCAGGGAAAATTATATTCATGAGTCACAGGCCGTTATGAATAGTTATCTTAAGTATTATTTGCAGGTAATTCCAGGAAAAACGTTAAATATGCCTCATACAAGTCTTATAAATATTCATGTTGAAGGAAAAGCTGACGCCCTGGCCATGAGATAAAAATAAGACAGACAGAGATGAGTATATCGATCCGGCTTTTAACTTAATTGGCTACGCTATGATGGTTCTCAACAAGTAGCTGCGCTACCTTTGTTTCGTAGCGGCTTATAAGTTTATATTGAAAATTTTCAGGATCGGGCTTGGCATAATGTTTATCGACAGCCATAGCCAGTAGGATGYCATGGTTGTTAAGCCTTTTTTGCTGTGTTTTCTGATTCCACCTGCCGGCAGTAATTTTCATTAAACGATCATCCAGCACATCCCCAAAACGATTGTTAAATAACCACTCCGTCATACCCTTTAAAACTATTTTATTTAGTGATTTTGCTGTTGAAACCCGCATAATATGGTTAGGCAAATAATTACGGGTCCAGGCGTTGGCGGTAAAAAAATCTGCAAATGTAGTATCGCCCTGTATGGGTATTAGTGTAACAACTTCTGTAGCCGTATAAATATTCTTTTCGGCAATTTCAAGCTGTTGTTCATCTATGTAATAATTCATACAAAAATAATGCTCGCGGTTAACCAAAAAGGTAAGCTTTTTAAAGCAATGCATCAATGTACGGGCTATCCAGAGACGGTTGGCGGCAGTAATAATAAACAGGTCAATATCCGATCCCTCATCAGCATAATTTTTCGACAGTGAGCCAGAAATGGCAATGCCACGTACATAAGGGAACCTGATCAAAATATCACCAACCTTTCGGGCAACTTTTATCATTTCAAAAGCTTTTTGATTTCCATCGTTCCGGCGCTGTATCAGATAGGGATCATTTTTTAGGGTGTAAAACTTATCAAAGCGATAAATAAGCCTGCAGCTCACCAGGCATGCCATAGCCACATCAAACAACATGGGTTCGTACTTAGCAGGAAGAAACAAACAAATTTCTTCCCTTGTAAGCGGATAATTGAACACATCAAAATAGGCCAGGGTTGCTAATATATTTTTTTTAAGTTCTGCCAATGTATGATGATTTAAGGGATTATACTAATATGACGTAACGGGTAAGGTGTTGGTTGCCAATGTGCCTAAATAATCGTCAGGCTTCTGCTGTATGGGAGTAACTTCCTCATTTTCAATATCCGAGAAGATAAAAAAGGAGAAGAAAAAGCTATAGAACATCACCCCTTTATCAACATCGAGTATATTTTCTGAAAAGGAAACAATAGTTATCACCAGCATAAAGCTGATAAATACGACATCCTTATTTTTGAGGGAAGCTTTAAAGCCATAAATAAGCGTAAGCAAATAAATGAGCAGTCCCCATACCCCTGATTTTAAAACTAAACTGATATACTGGTTGTGCGAGTTTAAACCATACAGGTAAGAGCTATACAGTTTTGCATTATAAAAATCATCCTTTAATAAACCAATTTCTGAACCTGATCCATAACCTGTAAGCGGTCTCACTTTTATCCGTTCGGCAGCTACACGCCATCGCTCTATCCGCGAATCAGAGTTTCTAAGCACTGTTTTATCTGCTGACAGGTCTGATTTTAAAAGTGTTACGTAACGCTCGCGGAAGGTGGATATACTTAAAATACCGACAACGACTATTGCCGTAATAGCACCTCCTGTTAATATAAACCGCTGCCTTCTTTTACCATTAAGTAGGTAATAAGGGAGCACCATGTTGACGATCACAAACAAAAGCAGCAATATTGATTTTGAGCTTAACTGTATAAGGCCACCTATCAGGATAAGGCAACAAATGGCATAAAATATTTTTAATGATCTTACCGGTACTCCTTTCACTAAAATATAGAAAAGGTTAACCAGCGCTATTAACAGCTGGAAAGAAAAAAAGGTAGCGTGTATTTTAATGGGTTGAGCAAAGTTGTGATTGGTAAAGCCCTCCGCAAAAATTGCGCTTAACGGCAGGTGATAATATCTGATGGTAAAAAGAGCATCGGCATACAGGTAAAAAACTGTAGCGGTACAAACCAGCGAAAATGCTAACAAAAGCTTTGACTTATATTTATTAAAATCGAGTCCATTTAGGGAAAAAAGTATTGGAAAAAGCAAAACCGGTATCCGGAGTGTCCATTCTGTAAATGCCGCGGGGGTGTTTATAGTATAAATGGTCGCTATTATCGTAATAAATAAAACCGAAGGCAATACCAGCATTTTTAAGGATAACAGCGACCTTAGTTTTTCTTTTTTTAGATGGATGAACGTATGAAGAGCAAAGCTGATAAGTATAATATGACTGTAAAAAAAATCAAACGGCAAGCTTGCCATTAGCAATACTAAATGGTAATAACTGATCTTATTAACCTTACTATCGTTAATGAGCAATAGTTCTTTCATAATTTGAATGCTTATAGCTTTCTACAATAAATTCCTCATACTGATCAATCACCCCCTCCCAGTTAAACTGGTATTGTATTTTATGCAGATTGTTCTTCACCATGTTTTTCTCCTGGTCTTTTCTTTGTACATTYTCAACCAGATCCCTAACTTCGGCCGCATTTGAAAAGTAAAAGGCATCCGTATTCAGCACCGATTTATTAAAAGGGTTATTGTGTGCGGCTATTAAGGCCTCACTGGCCATTGCCTCCAGCAACGACGGATTTGTACCGCCAACACTATGCCCGTGAAAATACAGGTAAGAGTTATTTTGCAAGGCCCGTATCCTGGGGTTATCAAAAATGGCCCCTTTAAATTCTATACGTTCATCGTTATTAAATTTATCGGTGATATATCTGCCAAAGCGGTTGCCTGTATCGCCTAAAACCTTGAATTTTCTGCTCGAGTTACTTTTGTTAAACCCTTCTAAAATTGTTTCAATATTGTTTTCGGGTTCCATCCGTGCCATCAGTAAAAAATAGTCTTCTTTTAAAGCAGCTTTAAAATCATACTGTTCGCGCTCTATATCTGTGTACACATCGGCCCCGTAAGGAATATATGCGCTGTTGATATTATATTTATCGTTCAGGTATGATTTTATTACCAGTGAATCAGCAATATAGTATTGGCTGTATTGCACCGCCAGTTTTTCGGCATATTTTAAAAATTGCTGTACCGGCCTAGAGTACTTTGATCTTTTCCACTCCATACCATCCATATTGGTAATAATGGTACTGTTTTTAGGGTACAATTTGCCCCAAACCGAACTGCTGGTATAGCCCATTAGTAATACCACATCAAATTTGCTTTTCCGGGCATCAAGCAGACAATTCATATCATAAATAAATTGTCCGGCAGTACCTATCAGGTATTCGGGATCATAACAATGTCTTATCTCCACACCGTTCCAGTGATCTTCCTTATARGGATGATTGTGCGAGTTATAAACGGTTACCGAGTGGCCCCGTTTTACCAAACCAGCCGAAACATATTCTGATATATGTTCAAAGCCACCGTAATAGTTCGGTATACCCCTGGTTCCTAATATGGCTATACGTAATTTCATGTCTATAATACTAATTGATATGCTTTTAAAGTTTGTGAAGCGGCCTGTTTCCAGGTGTATTTTTTTAATATGCGATGCCTTAAATTTTCGCTGTAGGCTGCCGAACTTGCTCTTTCAACTGCTGCCAAAATACTTTCGGGCGATGATGGGTCACAGTAAAAGGCGTCGTTAGCAAAGTATTCACGTACATCTCCCTTATCGCTGGTCACAATGTTGCAACCCATCAACGCCGCTTCAATGGAGCTTAGACCGGTAGTTTCGAACCAGCTGGGCAGTATGTGTACTTTAGCCTGCCGGTAATATTTTACCAGTTCATGCTGTGGTATATAATCAATGAAAGTGATATTATCGGCAGCTATACTGCGGCACTCCTGATAGTAGCCTAACTGATTGGGTGCATGTGTTCCTATAAGCAGCAAACGGTAAGGCGTATTATTTAGGGCGCGTATTAAGTTTAACTGGTTTTTTATTCCTTCTATCCGGGCGGCACATATTACCAGCTTTTCATCTTTCTTGATCGAGGCATCGTATTGAAACATATTTTGATCGGCGCCATTGGGAACTATCAGGTGGTTTACATCAGGCTGATAGGACTGGATTACGCGCAGGTATTCTGATTCGGAATTAGGCAGTATCATGGCTGCCCGGCTTAATATGTTCTTTATACTTTTACGCTGGCCCAGCCAGGTATAGGAGGGGCTTGCCAGGCTATCACGTCCCATCAAATATCTGGCTATTGATTTAAGGTATTCAATGGTATCGGTCGATAAATAGCGTAAAAGCCGTCCGGCGCCTTTTCGGTGGTATTTATCATACTCACTGTAATTGCATAAAATGGTTGATACCACGTAAGGTATCCCTGCTTTTTGACTATGGTACAGGATATCAGCAGGGCGGGTAAGGTTAAAAAAGTGCAACAGGTCATAATTATGATAATCGATATTTTCGTTAGCCAATTTTATATCGGCGGTTATGCCCATTTCGGTTAGATGACGTGCGGTTTGTACAACCTGAATGGTATCGCCACCAGGTACGGTATAAATGGTTGACCGGGTAATAAATGCTACTTTAATCATTGTAATGCCCTCCCGAACTAATTTTATGTAACCAGGCAATCAATTTTTCGGGCAGATAACTTATTGTGTACAACAGGTAGTTATCCAGCCTGAGCGGAGATACGCTGATGGCCCGTGCCATATGCAAACGAGCCTTTTGCGGATGATAGTTATTGACCAATAATTTTTTTGCACACAACGCGTAATAGGAACCCTGTTTAATTTTAGGGGAATATTGTTTTTCGCCTATCTCTGCGAGCAGGTTACCTTCGTGCGAGGTGATATTGCGACTTTTAAGTGTGGAGTATTTGATTTCCAGAAACCTGCGCGGACGCCATTTTTCGTCAATGGTGATTGATTCAGGATTTAACCTTAATTTGATAAGCGGCTGCGAAAAGTTACAGGCTTTTTGATCTTTCAGGATATTTACCCATAAGAAATGATCTTCATAGGTATAAGCATGCTCATTATAACCACCGGCCTTTAATATCACCTCTTTTTTATAAAACACGGTGGAGTGTATGAACGGGCAAACTGAATGTTCTAATTGTTGTATATGCTCATTAGTAAGCGCGGGAGGAGTGGAGGTAAAAAGATAAGTACCATCCATATCCATATAATCGGCCGCCGAACCTATAATGCTGTAATCAAGATTGCTTACCATAAAATCATACTGCAATTGCAGCCTTTCTATGTGGCACACATCGTCTGCATCAAACCTGGCTATGTATGGGGCACGTGCGTATTTTAACCCATTATTGAGTGCCAGGGCTACACCTTTGTTGTCCTGATGTATCATTACTATTCTCGGATCGGTAAATGACCGGATCACATCAGCAGTATCATCAGTTGAACCATCATTTACAATCAGCAGTTCAAAATCAGTAAAAGTTTGCTGCAGAACCGATTCAATGGCTTCTCCAATATATTTACCGGCGTTATAAGCAGGCATTAAAACCGTTATCTTAGGGACATCAAAATTCATTATTGAGGGGTTTAAGAGTTTGGGTTTCTTTAATATTGAGCAATAAAAGCAGTTCAAAAAACACCATTACTGATAATTGCTCAAACCAGTAATCAGTAAATAAAACAGCCATCATTAAAATTAAAATGGGTATGCCATAGGTTAAATTTTTATAATGTTTTACAAAAAAGCCGAGGTACCATATCAGAAAAGCAACAAGGCCGATCAGGCCATACTCGGCAATTAACTGATCATATACCGAAAAAGGACTATTGGTTAAAGAATGAAAACCCGACCTTTTACTATAGAAATTAAGATAAAGGTCGAGGTGATTAACCAGGAAATCATGATTGATATAAATATATTTGCTCAAATAACCGCCTGCAAAACCAAGCCCTGCTGCCCGGTAAGCAAGTTTTGACGAGAAATTACCCATCCCAATGCCTGCGACTGTTTTATCCGGGTGACTGTGAAAAAAGTTTACAGTTTGCAAAAAGCCTGTAACTTTTCCGGGTACAGTGGTTGTATAATTACTATTGCCTGATATAGGTAGGGAGTCTTTATGAGTGCGTATAAAATTGACCAGCTGCATTTGCTCAGGAGGTGTTTCTTTACTGCTTTGATAATAATCGCCATTGATATCAGGCTCTTTAATAGTAATTCGGCCACCATCAATTACATACACGTCCTTACCCAGTTTCAGGCCCCTTTTTTTAAATCTTATGCTTAATACCTTACTCACACTGTCAAGGTATAACCTGGCTATTTTTTGCTTGCGCTCTTCCGGGTTTAAAGTACTATCCGGCCTTAAGGTGATCGGTATGTTTGTGTTTACAACCAGTGGGAATGAAATTGAATCAGCGTCCACATCTTTATACTTTTCAAGTATATGCGCTATTGTTAGGGTTGCATATTTGTTGTTTTGCGGTGATATTTTTGCCATGAAAACCCCAAGAAAAACCAGGCATATTACAATGAGGCTTTTTTGGTAGCGGTTAGTTTTAAAAACAAACAGGAATAAAAGTATGGGCAGTAAAATAAGGTTAATAAAGTTGCTGCCGGTGAGTAGCAAAGTGCACATACATACAAAAAGCATGACCACGTTTTTACGGGTCAGGAAATAAATTACGCCAAAAGCATTAAGTACGGCATTGGTTATGGAAGTATCAAATGTGACACCTTTTATATAATCGCCGGTGCTAATAAAATATTTCTGATACTCACCCTGATAGGTGTATGGGTTAATTGTATGTGTTTTTAAAACAATAATGGCAAGGGTACACACAGACAACAGCGCGTTGATAATAAAAAAAGTGAGTATTGTTTGATGGATGATAGCTATATCATTGTTGTCAACAGCCAGTTTAACCTGGTGTATGGCTAATATGCACATGAGCCAAAAAGCAATACCGGTTAATAACAGTATAGTATAACTAACATTGGTATAGCTTTTACTTATAAACCAATTAATTAAGGCAATGGCTATAATTAATAAATAAAAAAGTGGCAGGCGTGAGTTTTTAAAACTGAACCCAAATTTGAAATTGAACTTCCATAAAGTAAAAAAAATGATTACCGGAATTTTTACAGCCAGTTTTACATTTAAAAATAGCAGCAGAAAGGTGAGCAATTTCCAATCCACCTTATCTTTCACTTTATCTATATAAAAATCCACTGCTCTGGTCAACATTATCCGGGGGTTCTTTACAGTCATTACGACCTGAAAAAGGGATTGGTTGCCTGTATAAACGGGGAATGTTTATTATTTCACCAATTCAAYATTTTGGAGAGATTTTTACGGTCATCTGATTTTATTTGCCTGGTAAGCAATAAAGTTGAAAGGTAAAACACAATCGAAATAAATAAGGCCAACCACGAGTTTTGAAATAATGTTTTTGCTAAAAATCCACTTATTAAGGCGCAAGAAACACATGCTGCTAAAGTAAAAAGTGCCCCATTAAGCTCCCCGATCTTGTTTTTTACTGCAAATAAAACAGCCTGTACCAGGCATGATGCTAAAAACGCAATGGCAGCCCCTTCATTTTTAAAGAAAGGGATAAGCAGCAGATCGCCAATTATGTTTACACCAAAAGTAACCAGGAATATATGGAGGATCATTTTCATGCGATTTTGCACAAAATAAATTGTCCACAAAAAATTCATGAAATATAAAAGCGGCAGGCATAACGATAGTATAAATATAGTTTTGGTATTTACCGCCCCGTATTTACCAGCAGTAAGCAGATCAATAACCGGGTTCCAGCACATGTTTAATAGCAGGCCTGTAAAAGTGGCTATGATCATTTCTATCCTTATGATCAGTTTCAGGTTGCCTTCGCTGTAATTTTCCATTTTAAATAGCTTAGTAAACCGGGGTATCAATAATGGAGCAACGGCCAATAGCGGCAAAGTAGATATCTCAAATACCTTATAGGCAAAACTGTATTCGGCAAGTTTTACCGCCGAAACCATAAAACCGATAAACAACCAATCGAACCGGGCCAATGCCGATGTGACGAGCACAACACCCACCTGCGGTAATGACTGGTGCAGCAGTTGTATATATTCTGCTTTATTCCAACGGGGGGCTATAGGGATGCGTATATACCTGTTGAACAGATATATGGAAAAGGCAAGCTCTAAGGTATCACCAGCTATAAAAACCCACATGATACCATCAAGACTTATTAAATGTAACGCAGCCAGTACTACTAAAGCAGTACCCCTAATCACATTGGATACAATGAGCATGCATGCCAACAGCCTGAATTTTTCCATCCCGCTTGATATTTGTTTTAGCGGGGTCGAAAAAAAGATCATCAGCTTACCTGCACCTATGAACAGTATGAGCCTGTAAAGCAGCGTATGATTTGCAAAAAATACTTTACCAAGCAACAAAATACCATAAAATATAAGGCCTGCAAAAATCACGTGAAATACATAAAGGGACAATACCGAGCGGGCATCATCACCATGGGCTATCTTTTTAACCACTACCTGGTCAATGCCAAAAGAGAGGATATTGAATGCTGTGAATACTACGGTTAAAGCCAGGTTAACGAGTCCAAAATTGTTTTTATCAAGRCTTACCGACAGCACATAAAACATCAGGACACCAAATAATTGGTTAATCACCAACTGAAGTGTATTAGCCGAAAGATTTTGTACCAGCTTTTTTTTCATGAACAGGGGCCAACTTTATTCGGTCTGAGCATCGGCTTTAAGTTTGTAAGTCATAGCCGGTACTTCGTTTGAATAGCTTTTTTGATTGGATGCTTGTTGTGCCTTACTAAGGTAATAATATTTTAACCAGGTGTTTTTTAGCGCCATTTTAGCAATGTTCCATCCTTCTTTACCATCTAAAAAACCCAATAAAAACACATAGGTTTTTACAAAATGGAATACAGGGGCTATGTATAGTTTTACAAAGCCGGCCTTTTTACCACTTTGTAAATATTTTAAGGCGCTTAGCTGCGCATAATGAATGATTTTAGCCTCATGTTCCTGCGCGTTTTTAACTGAATAATGGTGCAGGTGGCCATTCAGTTTTTTTACACGTACATTTTGCGGAAGTATTAATATTTCATGTACAGGAGGCTCAGACCATTTAACACAGGTACGGTTAAATAAACGAATATGGTGATCGCGGCCCCAATTGCCAAAGTTTATTGGTTTATCACCGTAATATGCTTTAAATGGTATATCATATACCGTATTGCTGTCATCAAGCTTCAATTCAGTTATTGATGTTAGCAGGGCGGTATCTGGTATTTCGTCGGCATCAATACTTAATATCCAATTATACCGTGCAAGTGCAATACCCTTATTTTTATTGGCACCATAACCATCCCAGTTTTTCTGGTACACGCGGCAGCCATTTTCAATAGCTATGTTTAATGTTTGGTCGGTACTGTCATTATCAACTATAATGATATCATCAGTGATCTGCTTGAGCATAAAAATACTTCGGCTAATCATTTCGGCCTCGTTTTTAGTAATGATAACAACAGAAACTGGAACCATGTATAATTAAATTAATTTATCAGTTATTCGCAAGGTTAAGGCCGATCACAACTGCACAAAAAATTGAACATCTATTATTATATCGTTGATTTATAGCAAAGGGTTGCCCGTAACTAAAAACTATTTGTCTTTTTATTTTAATATTTTGAACTATAATCTGAATAATTACGAAAGCGGTTTAGAGGATTGTTATTTTATCTATTTTTATAGAAGGATCAGTCAATTTATATATGGA
>NZ_JBFUJG010000158.1:0-10235 GCF_056401495.1 Mucilaginibacter sp. P4_E8 | reverse complement strand
GTATCTCATATTAGCTAATATCAAGTTAATATTCTAATGCAAAAGTGCCGCTATACTTTAAGGCGGTACTTTTTTGTAAAGCCTCAGGTATTTGAATGCTTAACAAGCCATTTTGGTAATTCCATTTTAATTTTTGAGTACTGCCCAGCAAGCTTACTTTTTTTAGCTGTTTAATATTATTCACCGGAAAAACTATGCTGGCCGGAAGGTTTACAATATCTTTTTCAGACAGCCAAAAGGCATATAACGTTTTCGTAGTTTTCGATTTAGTGAAATAGATATTATCGGCAGAGTAGGGGGAAACCGGCTCAGAACCATAGATGCCTTTGTTGTTAATTTTCATCCAGTGGGCAATATCCTGTAATCTTTGATAGGCAACGGGGTTCCAGTCACCATCGGGCCCCGGGGCGATATTGAGCAGCAGATTACCTCCCCGTGAAACTATTTTTATCAATGTTTGTACCAGTTGAATGCTGGGCTTAAATTCGTCATTCGGGACGTAGCTCCAGTACTTACCAATAGTCATACAGGTCTCCCAGGGGTAAGACAGGGGCTTATCTGGCACTTCTTGCTCTGGCGTTGTATAGTTTTCAAATTCGCCGGCAACAGTACGGTCTACCATAATAAGGCCAGGTTGATGACTACGGCTCATTTTTGCTATTTTGGCCATATCAATATCCTGGTTATAATGTTGCGGATCATTGCCCTTTGCTGGTGCTGGCCGCACCCAACCCCCATCGAGCCATAAAATATCTATCTTGCCATAGCCGGTCATCAATTCTTCAATCTGATTATAAGTAAAATCTTTAAATTTTTGCCAACGCTCCGGGTAACGTTGCGGATCGTAATTAACATTGTGGTCTTTAGGAGGAAAGTAGGGCCACCAATAGTTTGGATTGTGCCAGTCGGGTTTGGAGAAATAAGCACCTATCATAAAATTGTCTTTACGAAAGGCGTTAAATATTTCTTTGGTGATGTTGCTGCGCGGATTTTTTGAGAAAGGGGTTTTAGGGTCGGTAATTTTATAATCTGTTTGTTTGGTGTCAAACATGCTAAAGCCATCATGGTGTTTGGTGGTAAATACCATATAATTCATACCCGCGGCTTTAGCAGCTCTGGCCCATTTTTCGGGGTTGAAGTTAACCGGGTTAAAGGTAGTTTGTAAGTTTTCGTAAGCTTTTTTATAAGCAAAATAATCAGCACTATAAGGGCCGGTACGTGTAACCCAATCATCCGGGCAAATAGTCCAGCTTTCTGCAACTCCCCATTGGCTGTAAGTTCCCCAATGCATAAACAACCCAAATTTCTGGTCCTGCCATTGGGTAAGTTTTTGTTGCACCAGGGAGTCTTTAGGAGCCTGATATGTGGTAGACATTTCATGCTCGTTTTGCGATAACGCTACGTGGCTACAGAACAGGAGGCAAAAGCCAAGTATGATTTTTTGAATCATGATACTATACTAATTTTTTTGTTGTAATGACTGGCTTAATTTATTTCAATATCAACTCAATTACTGGGATCTCGGTATCAGGTTTAGCTTCAGGCAGACTTAATACCAGGTCGTTTCCTGAGTCTTTTGATTTGCTATCCGGTTGTATTTCTGATGCATCATGCAAAAACTGGATGTATTTCACTTTATCCTTGTAACCCGGTAAAATGATTGTTTTGCCCGGATATTCTAACAAATGCACATATAACCGGTTGGTATTTGGATTATAGGTAAGCATGGTATGATCCGGGGCTTTAAATGTTTCCGGGGCTTCGGTACATCCATAAATAGACCGGCTGTTGTACTTCATCCAGGCTGCTATTCCGTCAAGTCTTTCGTTGGCGCGCTTATCAAATAAACCACGTGCAGTAGGCCCCACATTCAGCAGCAGGTTACCGCGTTTGCTTACAGCCTCAATGAGCATTGTAATTAACTGTTTGGTGCTTTTCCAACTGTTTTCATCGCGGAAATATCCCCAGGAGCCAGAAAATGTTTGGCAGGTTTCCCAATAAGTTTTGTAATCGTTTTTCTTGGTCCATTCAGATAAGTTTACCTGTTCGGGTGTCAGGTAATCCCATCCGTCCTGATATTCATTTAAATCAAGCCGATTATCAATTATAATATTGGGCTGTAGCTTTCTTATCTCTTTAACTAATTCAACAGATCCCCAATCTTTGCTGCCTTTTCCGTGTTTTCCATTATCCGGGTACGAAAAATCAAGCCACAGCATATCAATTTTACCGTAATTGGTAAGCAGTTCTTTAATCTGGTTGTGCATGTACGTTCGGTACCGTGCCATATCACGACCCTTATTTAACTTATCGTAATCCTCATCCTTTTCACTTGCCGGTTGTAAGGGGTGTAAAACATCAACCGTAAAATCCGGATGATGCCAATCCAGCAACGAGTAATAGAAACCTATTTTTATGCCTTCGGCCCTAAACGCGTCTACAAACTCTCTTACAAGGTCTCGTTTAGCAGCGGTATTAGTGGCTTTGTAGTCGGTGTATTTTGAATCGAATAAGCAAAATCCTTCGTGGTGTTTGGTAGTAAGCACGGCGTATTTCATTCCGGCTGCCTTCGCTTTTTTTGCCCATTCCTTTGGGTTAAATAAATCGGGGTTAAACTCATCAAAATAGGGCTGGTATTGTTCGTTGGTCATCCGTTCCCATCTTTTTACCCATTCATGCCTTGCCGCCTGTGAATAAAGCCCCCAATGGATAAACATACCAAAGCGGTCATTGGTCCACCAGGCCATGCGTTTCGCTTTTTGTTCAGGCGTTTCCGTACCTATTTTTTTTTGAGCGTATAAAGAAGAAAATGCCAGGAAAATTAATAAAATACTTAAACCTGCTTTTTTGATTTGACGCATAGCGAATAGTTAGTTTGAATTTAATAAGGGTATAAAAAAGAATAATGAAGCTTTTACATCGATAAAATTTCGGCAACAACATCCTGTAATGACCTTTGCGGTTTTTCGGGATTTAGCTTTTGATTTTGTTCCACCCAGTTACGTTCCCAGGTAAAATAATCGGGTTCGGGCGTGTTTTTGCCCTGCAGGTTGCTCCGCAGGTAGTCAAAATAAATTTCCCAGCGGGGCAGGTAATAAGTATCCATCAGGCCGGCCCATTCTTTATAGGCATACTCATGCAGGTTATCCTCAGTACGTACGTTTTCTCCCCAATAGGTAATTTGCATTAAAATATTTTTTAAATTATTGGCCTTTTCTTCTGCGGTATTACCGTTATCTATGGATTGTTTAAGATAGGTATTGAGCCTAAAGTAATGATCGGTGTTCAACAGATCATCCGTTAACTTTATCATGTTCAAAAACCTTCCGCTTGCCTTGTTGAAGGCCTGCAGATCCTTATTGTTGTATGCCGTTACCAGTTCATTAAAAACAATGGTTCCTTTATTGGCCAGCACTTGCCTAACCATGTTGATGAGGTCAATTTTATAAGTAGCCGAATTCATGAGCGCAGGGGAGGCTTTAGCAAACTCTTTTACAGCATTTTCAAACTTTACAGTGTCATAATTACGGGTAAGTGTACCCCAGCTGGATATTGATTTAACTTTAAGTGCCGGCCTTGCACAGAAAATAGATTCGCCTGCTCCTTCCTGGTAACCTGGGAGGCTTTGATAAATCGTTTGTAAAAATCCATGCCAGGCATTACTGGCATGCGCGTTACTTTTACCATAACGATATTGGGCATATTCATTAATCCAGTTCCGGGTATCTACATGTTCTTTGCGCCAACCCAGTTCAAGCATTAAATCATAATCCGGAGGATTGTTATTAATGCCCTCGGGCATTATGCCTATGCCTTTAAGATAATTACTGTAAGTGCTTTTTCGGGCCCTGTCTATTTCATCGGCAAAGCGTTGTAATTTTCCATAAACACCGGGGCGTTCGCCAAAATTGTTGACACTGCACCATATAAAGGGAGTGTTATCATAAGCTTTACGTTTTTCCCAGTTATTTGTAAATTCACCAAAAAGCTCCTGCACCAATACTTTTGATTTATCAAGGCCATCAAGCATGGCCTGTTTAGGGTTATCCTGCCAGCCTTGCAGCACCCATGTGGAGCCAGGGTAATAATTTTGCATTGATGCCTGTATGGCGGCTCCTGCTTTTTTCAGATCGACGCCATCTGTTTTACCTCCCTCATGAAAAGGGTCGCCTGCAAAAAAGTGAATGTTTTTGCCATATAATTTCTGTATTTCAATGTAATATATGCCTGCTATACGGCTAAATTCAGGATCTGTAGGGTCAAGTATATCTGGCCTTTTAAAAGCCCCCCAATTACCCTGATCAATGATATGTGCTTTGCTCTTATTTTTTAATGAGCTTGGAACCATTCCATAAAAACCCTGTAACACAGGCTCTATGCCTAACTCCTTCATCCGTTTGATCATTTTTTGTTGAATCAGTTTCCGGTTGTCAATCTGGCTTTGAGGCATCGGTCCTCCCCAGCCCTCAATATTGCCCATCAGCCACCATGCGGTATAAGCGGGGCCAACTATAAAGTTGTTAATTTCATTTTCAGTATATCCAGTTTTTCTCAGGGTGTTTTGCCACACTGCTTCCATACCTTCAACAGTAAGCATTGTATTAACGCCGTTCAGGGCCATCCAGTCCAGCTCCCGTTCCCAGTCGGTCCATCTGTAAAAGCTCATGGTGTAATTATAGGTACAGTAATTTAATGCGTAACGATACCGAGCAGCGGCATGTACAGTCGCTTTTCTGTTAACAACCGGGATTGGGAATACGGGTGCCAGGTTATCGCCCATGTGCGACATGGAACGATGGCAATAGTATTTTAAATACCAGTTTACACCAACAGCTGCGGCATTGGCACCAGAAGCTGTGATAACCAGTTTGTTTTTTATGGTTTGCAGTTCAACTACTTCGGGGCTGGTGCTTTTTAATGATTTGAAAATAACATGATTGCTTAACCAGGGAACGCGCCTTTTAACCAATGCTTTTACAGGATCAAACTGTTGGGCAAAAAGCTGTATTGGCAGTAATAAAACAAGCAGGTAAGTTAGTTTTCGCATAAAAATGTATCGGTTTTTTCTGTTAATATGTCCGAAACTAACTAAAATTTAATGGAAAGATAATGTGTGATTCCATGCCCAGGGGCCGTAAAAATTACGCAAACGTTTGTTATTGCAAACACAACCGATTGCGTAATTTTTAGCTATTTTTTTGGATTATTATTTTGTTACCATTGCAATTCAAAGGGTGGATCTATCTGATCATTACTGGCTGAAAAATAGAGGTCAGTAATTAATTGTCAACCCAGTTTTAAATAGATTTTTAATGAAAAATAGTATTATCAGATTGCTCCTTTTAATATGCATGGCAAGTTTCAAAACTGCTTTTGGTCAGCAAGAAATAAACGAACCGTTTAAAATTGGCACAGAATCATTTATTTTAAACGGGAAGCCCTATGTTATTCGTTGTGGGGAAATGCATTTTGCCCGCATACCCAAAGCCTATTGGAGGCACCGGTTAAAAATGGCGAAAGCTGTTGGTTTAAATACGGTTTGCGCTTACTTGTTTTGGAATTTCCATGAAACATCGCCGGGGAAATTTACATGGGAGGGGCAAGCTGATGCAGCCGAATTTTGTAAAATAGCGCAGGAAGAAGGTTTGTATGTATTGTTGCGCCCAGGACCGTATTCATGTGCCGAATGGGAATTTGGTGGCTTGCCCTGGTGGTTGTTAAAAAAGAAAGATATTCAACTACGTACCCAGGACCCTTATTATATGGAACGTTGCCGCCAATATTTGAAAGAAGTTGGTCGTGTTTTAAACCCCCTGCAAATCACTAAGGGCGGACCCATACTAATGGTACAGGTTGAAAATGAATATGGTAGCTACGGCACGGATAAAGAATACATTTTAAAAATACGTGATTATTTAAAAGAAGCGGGCTTTAACGTTCCGCTGTTTACCTGCGACGGTACAGTTCAATTAAAGAATGATGTACAGAAGGCTATTTTTGCGGTAGTGAACTTTGGTAACAACCCCGAAGCTGGGTTTAAAGCCCTGCGTGAAGTTCAGGCCACAGGGCCATTAATGTGCGGCGAATATTATCCTGGCTGGTTTGACAGTTGGGGCGGGCCGCATCATACCGGCTCAAATGATCATCTTATAAAAGAACTTGGTTGGATGCTTGAACATAAAGCTTCCTTCAGTATATATATGATACATGGTGGCACAACGTTCGGCTTATGGGCAGGCGCAAATTGCCAGCCATACGCACCCGAGACATCAAGCTATGATTATGACGCGCCAATAAGCGAAAATGGGGCTGAAACTGCTAAGTACGATGAACTGCGTAATACGCTTAAAAAATATCTTCAGCCAGGCGAGGTATTGACTGATATACCTGCCGCTATACCTGTACAAAAAATTCCCCCCTTTAACCTTACTAGGGTAGCTCCGATAATGGAGCAATTGAACAAGCCGGTGCTTAGTGATACCACCCTTTATATGGAAGATCTGAACCAGGGTTATGGGATGATGGTTTATGAAACAAACTTGCCGGCTGGTGGAAAAAGTAAACTGGATTTTACCGAGATACATGACTACGCGGAAGTGTTTATTGGTAATAAACTCATCGGTGTATTAAACCGGATGAAGAATGATCATACTATTGAAATCCCTGAGCTATCTAAGCGTGCCAGGCTTCGGGTTTTTGTTGAAGCCATGGGGCGGGTTAACTATGGTTATTACCTGCATGACCGCAAAGGTTTACAGGGCGAGGTTTATAACATAGCAGGGGCACAAAAGGTTATGCTAAAGGGCTGGAAACATTATTCAATTCCATTGGGTGAAGGCAATCCTGCATTTAAATACAAGGCCATTGGTACCGTACCCAAACTGAACGAGCCTGCATTTTATAAAGGGTACTTTAATGTAAAAAGCAAAAGTGATTTTTATCTGGATATGCATTGGTTTAAAAAAGGAGTGGTCTGGATAAACGGGCATTGCCTTGGCCGTTACTGGAATATTGGGCCAACCCAAACCATGTATGTGCCGGGCGTATGGTTAAATAAAGGGAAGAATGAGGTAGTTGTACTGGATATGCACCATCCGTTTGCTGCCCGTCTGCAAGGCCTGGATAAACCTATTCTTGATAGCCTTACAGCAATAGAGKCTATCAGCAGCAATCATCGCAAAGCCGGGCAGAAGTTTGGGAATAATTTGAATAACTTGTTGTATACCGGGATAATGGAAAATACCACTAAATGGCAAACGTTTACATYTTCCTTAAAAAGCGGACGTTATGTTGCCCTGGAAGCAATGAATAATTTTATGGGCGATCAATTTACTGCATTAGCAGAACTTGAATTGCTGGATGAGAATGGTAAGCAATTACCTCGCAACTTGTGGAAAATGGTGTATGCTGATAGCGAAGAAATGAAAGGAGAGGATGGCAAATCAGAAAACGTGTTCGACTTACAGTATACCAGTATCTGGCATAGCCAATGGAAGGATAATGCCACTAAACACCCGCATCAAATAGTTATTGATCTGGGACGTAAAACAACCATAAGCGGTATTAAAATGCTGCCTCGCCAGGATATGGAAACCGGAAGAATTAAGGATTTTAAAGTTTATTTGGCTAACGAGATATTTAATGGTTTGTAACTTTGATTTTAAGTTGTTAAAGTCCGCTTAGAGATTGAGTATTTTTAAGTGGCTTGATCCATTGATGAAGCTTTACTAGTACCGGCAGTATTGTGTGGTATAAGTCAGAGGATATTAACAGGCTATTGTAAGGAGGCTTGGTATAAAGTAGGCGTTTCCTGCAACCTTATCACCCTAAACCCGGCAATCAGGTTTACTGGCTGCCGGGTGGGAGTATAACCGATACTGTGCATCAGCGCATCTCGATAATAAACCATATTTAACACTGATTAAAAACGTAAATCACATATAAGGCAAACACCCTCAAAAGGGTCAACCTGTTTTAAAACGATTTACAGAGCCTATTAGTTAATTTAAAGCTATTAGCTATGGCCGGTAATGATGCATTGGCCAGAGCCGCTACTGGGTAAATAGAAGTAATAATTTACCCCTCCGATATTCATCGTGTAGCTTTGGTTAGGCAGTAATGTATATGCACTGCCAACCCATAAAATATATGAATGTGTATGAGGGTCTACAACTTGTGTATTACCCATAAATGTGAATGGTACGCCTGCGAGAAAAGGATTGTCGACCAGCGGCCAGTTGAGCGACACCCAGGGATTGCTGGCATCATATCCAATAGTCCAGTTAACACCAGTCGGAAAGGTTACATAAGGTTTTTTAATAGCTGTTTTCACTTTGTGTGGTTTAGGCGCTTTTGGCACAACTACAGCATCCGAAAGTGTAGTAAATGATAAACAGAACACTGCTATTGCAGCAGGAAAAATGAGAAATTTTTTCATAAGGGTTATTGTTTTAAGTTTAAGCTAAAATAAATAACTATATTATTGGTACACCCGTTTCAAAAAAATGGCGCAAACGATTGTTTTACAAAAAGTTATTAACAATATGACTAAATGTATTAATTCACAAAAGAGAAGCTGTTTAATAAGTAATCTTCAGGATAATTCCCTCAGAAATCGATACTCAAATTCGCCCGGGACGATTGGTCAGGACTCCTGGAATATCCAACGAGGTGGTCAATGACTCCGAATATCTAGTTGCCTCCATTAATCTTTATTATTTCTTCGTAAAGCATCTTCATCGAGGTTAGGCGAAACCTGTTGATACAACAACGTAGCTTTCTGCTTCTGTTTTGGAAAAAATGCCGAACTTATCATAAGATTTATGCACTGCCCATATGAAACCAGCTTATTTATATGTCCGTGTTAGTACAGACGAACAAAAAAGAAAAGGTTACTCCTTACCTGAACAAGAGGATCGCTATTAAAATATTGTGAGCATAATGATATAGAAGTTAAAGGCATCTATCGTGAAGATTTTTCGGCGAAGAACTTTAACAGACCAGAATGGAAGAAACTAATCGCAATAATCAAGAAAAAGCGAGCAACAAGCCATTTCCTGCACTCTGGAAAAGGAACTGTATACCATTAATATGAAATTAAGCGCATTGATGGACAATTAAACCTGGCCAATAGGCCGATGATAGATGTTTTTCGTGGTTTTGAAGACTTGGAAACCGCTGATAAAAAGCAGATCATTAGTTTAATTGCGCCAACCTGCATAGACTTAAAAAAACGCGAAGTTTCTATAAAAATAGACAATGCGTTATCAAAATATTAGTAATAAAAAGAGTTGGTAAATCCATTAAAAAATGAGTTTCCTTGATAAGAAGATGTCCGTTAAGCGAGCAGTCTTGCTTTTGGCAAAACGTGGCATTCTGGTTGATGATGATGAAGCTGTAGTCATATTGAACTTTCTTTATTTGATCGCAAAGACTTATCAATATGATAGCAATTTAGGCGCAGTAAACCTTAACAAGAAATCGAACTACAAAAAAATAGGTTAATAGCATTCCTGACACACTTTTTAAATCGTTATCTCTTAACGGTTCAGGAATTTCTTTGCTAAAATCGAACTACAAAAAGCCCTATTGTAAATGCTTGTTTATCAGTATTTTATTAGTATAAAAAAAGGAGGCAACATATACATGTTGTCTCCTTAAGTGACGATAAGGTACAGATGTCGAACTCTTTTATCGAGGATTGTAAGAAAATCGTAGCGTTAAAAACTGACAATAACCACCATTAACACTTTCTAATACTTGATGATAAGCTTGAAGAATGTCTAATGAATAATGAAATTGAAAGTTCTGCTTGGACGTTCCGGGGGCATCGAGCACCAGGTTCTGGAAATACAGGGTAAACAATTCTGTTACACTTTGATCTTGTTAAACGACTGAAGGTAAAGATGTCTTTTTATCTCGAATTTACACAAATTGGTGCTCCGAATGGCTCGGAATTACCTGATCAAGGCTTTCGGAACCTCCACATAACGGCTTTATGTAATTGGTTTAATTTTAGTTGTCTGATAAAAGCGAAGCTGTCGTATCAGGACAGAGAAGGATAGTTATTCAATCAGATTGATTTAGGTTTGGTAAACCATTTATACACAAAAATTCGGTAATCTGAATGAATCGCCAATTGTAACAAAAATGTTAAAGAAAGTATTCCAATTCAGGCTTTTTTAATTACAATTGTTGTAACATTTTCAGATAAGGATACCTGCTTTTCCTTATCT
>NZ_JBFUJG010000157.1:0-10299 GCF_056401495.1 Mucilaginibacter sp. P4_E8 | reverse complement strand
GACCTCACCAAGGTATTGGTGGAAAAAGACCTATTGATATGATCACCTTAAACAACACAAAATAAACCTGCTACCTTGTCATCGAATTACTAAACCCTTACAGCAATGACGCGTTTGTAAAACCAATTATCATTACAAGGCAATTTTCTGTTCACTTTTAAATAAATCCTCAATCTCAATTCCGATATCCGAAATATTTATTACCTTTGCCCGGCAAATAATAACTCCAAAATAATTATTTGCTATGCAGTTAGACCCATCAAAGTTTGTTGCCGAAGGATTAACCTACGACGACGTTTTACTACTCCCGGCTTATTCAGAAGTTTTACCGCGCGAAGTTAACACGAGCACTTTTTTAACAAAAAAGATCCGTTTAAACATCCCGATCATATCCGCCGCAATGGATACCGTTACCGAATCTGGTTTGGCTATTGCCATTGCCCAGGCGGGTGGTATAGGTATGCTTCATAAAAATATGACCATACAGGCCCAGGCCGACGAAGTACGCAAGGTTAAGCGTTCTGAAAGTGGCATGATCCAGGATCCGGTAACGCTGTTGGAGGATGCTTTGCTTGCAGATGCTTTCCAGATCATGAAGGAGTTTAGCATTGGCGGTATCCCGGTAATTGATGCAGAGCATAAACTGAAAGGGATCATCACTAACCGCGATCTGCGTTTCCAAAAAGATATGACGGTACCAGTTAGCCAGGTAATGACCACACAAAACCTGATCGTAGCTCCCGAAGGCACTACATTGACCGAAGCCGCGGCTATATTACAGGGCAACAAAATTGAAAAACTGCCCGTTGTGAATAAGGATGGTATACTGGTAGGGCTAATCACTTATAAAGACATACAAAAAGTTAAAAACTTCCCTAACGCCTGTAAAGACGAATTTGGCCGTTTACGCGTAGGGGCGGCGGTTGGGGTTGCTGCTGATAATATTGACCGCGTTACCGCACTTGTTAATGCAGGTGTTGATGTGGTTACGGTTGATACTGCTCATGGTCATTCAAAAGGAGTTATAGAGATGGTTAAGGCGGTTAAAAAATTATATCCAGACCTGCAGGTTATTGCCGGTAATATTGCCACTGCCGATGCTGCCATTGCTCTTGCCGATGCAGGTGCCGATGCAGTTAAAGTAGGTATTGGTCCGGGTTCTATCTGTACAACACGTATTATTGCCGGTGTTGGTGTTCCGCAACTTTATGCGGTTTATGAGTGTGCAAAAGCATTGGAAGGCCGTGGTATCCCGGTAATTGCCGATGGTGGTATTAAACAAACCGGTGATATTGTAAAAGCCATTGCAGCTGGTGCAAGCTCCATCATGGCGGGCTCTTTATTCGCAGGTGTTGAAGAATCACCAGGCGAAACTATTATATACGAAGGCCGTAAATTTAAATCATACCGTGGCATGGGCTCGGTTGAAGCTATGGCAAAGGGCTCTAAAGATCGTTACTTCCAGGATGAAACTGATGTGGTTACCAAATTGGTTCCCGAAGGTATTGTGGGGCGCGTACCATTTAAAGGCAACATGGCCGAAGTGATATTCCAATACATTGGCGGTTTACGTGCGGGGATGCACTACTGCGGAGCTGCAAACATTGAAGATCTGCAAAGAGCCAAGTTTGTACGCATCACAGCTGCAGGCATGCGTGAAAGCCATCCGCACGATATTACTATCACTAAAGAGGCGCCTAATTATACCAGGTAAGCTTTTAGTGATAAAAAGATAAATAAATAAAGGGGGAATCAATTGGTTCCCTTTTCTTGTAACTAAATACTTTTAACTTTTATATTTATTGCCATGAAATCTATCTGTGTATTTTGCGGAGCCAACTTTAATGGCGACCCTATTTTAAAACAAGCTGTTGAGCAACTGGCTGAAGTAATGGTGAGCCGCGATATTACCCTGGTGTATGGTGGTGGTAAGGTAGGGGTAATGGGTATATTAGCCGATGCGGTTTTGAAAAAAGATGGTAAAGCTATTGGAATAATCCCCCAATTTTTGATGGATAAAGAAGTTGGTCATACAGGTTTAACCGAATTGCATATTGTAGAAAACATGCACCAGCGCAAGCAAATGATGAATGATCTTAGCGATGGCATTATTACCTTGCCCGGTGGCCTGGGTACACTCGAAGAATTTTTTGAGGTATTAACCTGGCTGCAGTTAGGTTTGCATAACCACCCGATAGGTTTACTGAACGTGAATGGCTACTATGATTTTTTGCTGAAACAACTGGATGTAATGGTGGAGCAAAAATTCCTGAAACCCACTAACCGTAACCTGGTGATCACCTCCGGCGATCCTATTGAACTTGTTAATCTGATGGATGGCTTTAATGTAACCCCCGACGAAGTTTGGTTTAAAGACAGAAATCTTATTTAAGTCTTAAGTTCTGAGTGTTGAGTCTTAAGTCTTAAGTCTTAAGTCTGATTTGAAATAGTAAAATCAGACTTGGGACTTTCGACTAAGGACTTTCGACTCCATACTCAGAACTTAAGACTTTATTCCCCACCCTCCGGGCCGTAAAAAATAACCCAGGTGGCAAAGTCATCAGTAAAATTTTCAAAGCGGTGTTCAACGCCGGCTTTTACAAACAGTACGTCGCCTTGTTGAAAGGAGGTACGTACGCCGTCGTTTAAAAAATCACCATATCCGCTGATGATCACATAAAGTTCGTCCTGCAAATGCGGGGTTTGCGGGTCGATATTTACCGGCCTGTATATTTCAACCGACATACTGCCGTGTTGTATCACCTTAACAAATAAATTTCCGGGTTTATCGCTTAAATGCTGAAGTGCTCTTATTACAGATGATTTCATCCTAATTAATCTTGTACATTAATGTTGTTATGAGTTTTGAGCCTATTAGTAACTCAAAACTCAATACTTATAACCCGATACTATCCCTCTACCTGACTGATTGTCCAAAAATCGTCGGCCAGGTCAGTGCTGGTGATGTAATCATAAGGCATATAAAAATAACCCTTAAGTCCCCAGGTATCGCCCCAGCTGTTGCGTACAAGAAAAGCCTTCTTTTTATCATCATAACCAACCGCCATTACCGCATGGCCGCCTAAAACACTTTCATTTTTTGAAGGCATGGTCATTATGCCGCTTTTAGCCATTTTATCGCCTTCAAAACTCTGGTATACGGTAAAGCCAAAAACAAAAGGGTTGCCGGCTGCCAGGCAGGTTTTAAGCTCATTAATTGCTGTGTTGTTTAAACGGGTATACTGTAAAGCCTGACTTTTAAGGGCTTTTTTATATAGTTTTTTTGTTGGTTTTTTGGCAAACTTGCTTATGTTATAAGGCCAAAGTACTTCATCGCAAACACCTTGCGTAGCCACCGATTTAATGCCATCACGTATCTGTGCACCGCTATCTTCCTTAACATGACCTTCCATAACGCGCTCATTATAGTAAATAAACAGCCTTGATGGGGTAAAAACCGTCAGTTTTTGTTTTATCAACTCAAACTGAAAAGCCCCGCCTATAGCATTGGCAGTACATGAACCTAATGACCCCTGGTCATAAACAGGCGGGCATTGCGCACGCAGATCAACCAACGGCGGAGCAGGTTTAGCTAAGGCGTCACGACGTACAGTAGCGTATCTATAGTCTCTTTGATCGGGCAGGTCAGGGAGCCAGCCGTAATGTTTTGTTTGCTGTATCATATCAAGGGAGGGATTAATTATATGATAAAGGTATACTGTTTATGGAGAATTTATTAGCGTGTTTTTACGTAATTTAATACGTGTTGGCACCTAATATTTGAACATGATAATTGGTTGATTAGCAACCCTGAAATGTATTGATATACATTAGTGCAAAACAAAACAACAATTCGTTGGCTTTTCCTCCTATAATTTTTCCTAATTTACATTTCCTATTAAAACCAATTATGGATATCGGGTTCAATATAAATGAAGATATAAACAAACAGCTTGTTTATGAGCTGAACACAAGGCTAAAAAAAATACATGAAGGCGGTGGCGAAAAGGCTGCAGCCAAACAAAAGGAAAAGGGCAAAATGCTGGCCCGTGAACGTGTTGCCTATCTGATAGATGATGATAAACCCTGGCTTGAGTTGGGCGCTTTTACTGCCGATGGTATGTATGCCGAACATGGCGGTTGCCCCTCGGGAGGGGTAGTATGCGGTATTGGTTATGTATCGGGCAGGCAATGTGTAATAGTGGCCAACGATGCTACGGTGAAGGCCGGTGCCTGGTTTCCGATAACGGCTAAAAAGAACCTGCGCGCGCAGGAAATAGCTATGGAGAACCGCCTGCCTATCATTTACCTGGTTGATTCGGCAGGGGTGTACCTGCCCTTGCAGGACGAGATATTTCCGGATAAAGAGCATTTTGGGCGAATATTCCGCAACAATGCTATCATGAGCAGTATGGGTATCATCCAGATCTCGGCCATTATGGGTTCATGCGTAGCAGGTGGGGCTTATTTACCTATAATGAGTGATGAAGCCATGATCGTAGAAGGTACAGGCTCAGTTTTTTTGGCCGGATCATACCTGGTAAAATCGGCCATTGGCGAGGATGTGGATAACGAAACTTTAGGCGGGGCAACAACCCATTGCGAAATATCGGGTGTTACCGATTATAAACAGGCTAATGATCAAGCCTGTCTCGACTCGATACGTAATATCATGAGCATGACCGGCGATTATAACAAGGCTGGGTTCGACCGCATTAAACCATTCACCCCCAAATTAAACGAGAAGGATATTTACGGTATACTGCCCGACAACCGGGAAAAGGCCTATGATATGCACGAGATCATCCTGCGCCTGCTTGACGATTCGGCTTTTGAGGAATATAAAGAGGGTTATGGCAAATCAATCATTTGCGGTTTGGGCCGTATCGACGGATGGGCGGTGGGCATAGTGGCCAACCAGCGCAAGGTCATCAAATCAAAAAAAGGTGAAATGCAGTTTGGTGGTGTTATTTATTCTGATTCGGCCGATAAAGCCACCCGCTTTATCATGAACTGCAATCAGAAAAAGATCCCGCTGGTGTTTTTGCAGGATGTTACCGGGTTTATGGTAGGCAGCCGGTCTGAGCAGGGGGGTATCATCAAAGATGGGGCAAAAATGGTGAACGCCGTAGCGAACTCGGTAGTGCCTAAGTTTACTATTGTAATAGGTAACTCTTACGGGGCAGGCAACTATGCCATGTGTGGCAAAGCTTATGACCCGAGGCTGATCTATGCCTGGCCATCGGCAAAAATAGCCGTAATGGGCGGCGGACAAGCAGCCAAAACCCTGTTGCAGATCCAGGCTGCTGGCTTAAAAGCCCGTGGCGAACTGGTAGACGAGGTAAAAGAACAGGAACTACTTAAAGAAATAACTGATCGCTACAATGCACAAACAACGCCATACTATGCCGCCGCAAGGCTTTGGGTTGATGGTATCATCGATCCGCTGGAAACTCGCAAAGTAATATCCATGGGTATTGAAGCTGCTAACCACGCGCCGATAGAAAAGGCGTTTAATGTGGGGGTGATACAGACATAAAGAAAGATACAATTCTCCTCCATGTCATTGCGAGGAACGAAGCAATCTCACAGTACAGGTAGCAGACCCTGCATGATGAGATTGCCACGCTACGCTCGCAATGACATGCTTTATAATAATATTAGAATCAGCTAATCAGCGGTCATGAACGCAACAAATAATGAAATTTTAGTAATTACAGGAGGGGCTTTTCTCGCAGGGATAGGTGTGATAAAAATCTATTTACGCAAGCAGCTTCAAAAAACTGGAACCAGGGTTAACGGTGTTGTCATCAGAATAGACACCAATATAGGTATAGGTAAAAGAAATCTGTATTATCCTGTTTTTAGATTCGTTACTCTCGAAAATGAAGTAATTATCAAACGCTGGACATGGGGCTCTAACCCTTCAATATATAGTGAAGGTGAGCGTGTTGAAGTAATTTATGACCCAACTGATAAGAACCACTTTATAATAGATGATTTTTCGGGAAAAATAACTGGATATATACTGGCAATCGTTGGGTTTGCCTTGATATTAAGTATAATTTTTGATTATATATTACATCAGGCATAATCAACAATCAAAATTTCTATCTTGAGTTTATGAAAAAGCTACTTGTCCCTCTATTACTACTATCACTTAAGCTTTCAGCTCAAAACGCTCAACAGATCCATCAAAAAGCCATTTTAATTGATACCCATAACGATGTTTTATCTAATCAACTGATCACTAAGTTTGATCTGGCCAAACGACAAACAGAAGGCGACTTTGACCTCGTTCGCGCTAAAGAGGGTGGTTTGGATGCGCAAATCTTTTCGATCTGGTGCGGCGAAAGTTATAGCAAGGGAACGGCGTTCGCTTTTGCTAACCGGGAGATAGATTCGTTATACGCGCTCATCAACCGCAACCCGGATAAAATTGCTTTGGTGCGTAACAGTGCCGAATTAAAAAAAGCGGTTAAGCAAAACAAGCTGGCAGCACTGGTAGGTGTTGAAGGCGGTCACATGATAGAAGACAGGTCGGATTATATTGACAGCCTGGCCAAACGGGGTATGTGCTATTTAACCCTCACCTGGAATAATAGCACCTCATGGGCTACATCGGCACGTGACGAGGTTACGAAGAAAGATAGTCTGCCGCATTTGGGCTTAACTGATTTCGGCAAGCAGATAGTTCATCACCTGAATGATCTTGGTGTAATGGTTGATGTATCGCACGTAGGCGAACGTACTTTTTATGATGTGCTGGCCACCAGCAGCAAGCCTGTGATAGCATCGCACAGTTGTGCTTATACCCTTGATCCATTCAGGCGTAATTTAAAAGATGATCAGTTGAAAGCGCTGGCTAAAAACGGGGGAGTGGTATGTGTAAATTTCTATAGCGGATTTGTAGATAGCGCTTATACCCCTAAGGTTAACGTGTTTCTTCATCAGCATAAAGCCGAGCTGGATTCATTAACCAAAATTTATCACGATGTTGACTTGGCCAATATCAGGCTGAATACCATATATAAAACTGAATCGGATCAGTTACGGCCACCTTTAAGCCTGCTCATTAAGCATATTGATTATATAGCAAAACTAATAGGCGTTGATCATGTTGGCATAGGCTCTGATTTTGATGGCGCCGAATCCTATCCATTAGGCATGGATAGTGTAAGCGATTATCCCAAAATAACCGAAGAATTACTGAAATTGAACTACAGCGAAAAGGATATTAACAAAATATTGGGTGGTAATGTAATGCGGGTGTTAAAGGCAAATACGGGTAAATGATTACCTTTATCCGCTTAAAATTATCACATGCTTAAACCTTACTTTATCCTTCTGTTTTTATTGGTTATTACGTTAACCGCAGGCGCACAAATTCGTAAAGCTTATATAACTGATGATGGTTCCAGAACTCTTGATTCATCAAAAGCAGCTTCATATATTTTATATCAAAAAATGGAAGGCGATTCTGCCTGGTCAACAAAACAATATGATATGAACGATACCATAATGACCATAGGTACATTCAAAGACGAGCAGTTTACTATCCCGTATGGTAAGTTTATTTATTATAAACTACTGAAGCCCAAATCGCCAATCCAATTCAAATATGATTATGTAAAACATAAGATGGATACTATAATGTGGGAGCCTAAAAATTTTATTATATCTAAAGGATATTTTTTGAATGGTGAAAAAACCGGGAGATGGGTCGAATACAATGAGTTTGGACGAATTCTTCGTAGCAGTACTTTTGAAAAAAGCAAGTTAAACGGTCTGCAACAAAATTATAATGAGGCCGGTGGATTAATGTCAGAAGGTAATTATGTTGATAACAAGCCAGATGGAAATTGGTATGCATTTGGAATCAATAACGATACTTTAAAGATATATAACTTTAAAGATGGATCCTTTAAGAAACGTATTCTTGATAAACCAGTAGAAATTATTGATTGTAAACCACAGTATGATCTGCTTCAATATCTAAATTTAGAACTCGCTGATAAAAAATTTCATAAACTTGGCTCATTTGAAGTTTTATATCGTTTGATAATTACTAAAGAAGGGAAACTTACTAAACCTGAAGTATTTACAGCATCGGATTTAGAAATTGATTCTGCTATCATCAATAAGCTATTGGCTGCACCTGATTGGGATCCAAAATATATTAAAAAGGAAGCTGTAAATCAAATCATATCTCTGAACTTTGAAGTGAAAACAAGCAAAAACAAACCAATACAAATTTCATATCCATTTAGAAACTATTATAAACATTACGGACAACCTAACTAACAATGGCAATATCCTGACCAATCACTATTGATTCGCTTCTGAATAAACCTTAAATTCGCATACATTTTTATAATCAATGTCTCAAGAAACTGAACACGTAAAATGCCTGATCATAGGCTCTGGTCCGGCTGGCTATACTGCCGCAATATATGCTTCAAGAGCTGATTTAAAGCCTGTTATGTACACTGGCTTATTAGCCGGCGGGCAGCTTACTCAGACTACCGAAGTGGAGAATTATCCGGGTTACCCTGAAGGTATCATGGGTCCCGAAATGATGGAAGATTTCCGTAAACAAGCCGAACGCCTGGGTACCGATATCCGTTTTGGCTATGTAAGTTCTGTTGATTTTTCAAGCTTACCGCATAAAGTGGTGGTTGATGATGTAAAAACTATCACAGCCGATACCGTAATCATTTCAACCGGCGCATCAGCAAAATGGCTGGGGCTGGAATCTGAAGAAAAGTATAGCGGTTTCGGTGTTTCGGCCTGTGCCGTATGTGACGGGTTCTTTTTTAAAGGACAGGATGTTGCCATAGTAGGTGCGGGTGATACTGCTGCCGAAGAGGCTACCTATCTGGCTAAATTATGCCGTAAGGTATCTATGATTGTTCGCCGCGATGAGTTCCGTGCTTCAAAAGCCATGGTACACCGCGTGTTGAATACCCCGAACATCGAAATTTTATACAATACCGAAACCAAAGAAATACTGGGCGACGGACAAAGCGTAACCGGTGTTAGGGTTACCAATAATATAACAGGTGCTGACACTGATCTGGAGGTTAGCGGATTTTTTGTGGCAATAGGTCACCACCCTAATACCGATATTTTTAAAGGCTGGTTAAAAATGGACGAAACCGGTTATATCATCACCCGTCCCGGTTCAACAGAAACCAATGTGGAAGGTGTGTTTTGCTGCGGCGATGCCCAGGATCACATCTACCGCCAGGCGGTTACTGCGGCAGGTACAGGTTGTATGGCAGCCATTGATGCTGAACGTTATCTGGCCGCTAAAGAGCATGTAGTTACTGCATAGGCCTTAGCCTCACCTAAATCCTCTCCAAAGAAGAGGACTTTGAGAAAATATATTAAAGAGCCATCTGTTTACAGATGGCTCTTTTGCTTTCAGCAGTCGCTCGGTTCTTGCCCACAGGTGTTGGGAGGAATTATTTTCTATAAAAAATGTCATTTCGATGAGCAGGGGTGATTGCGTGGTGGGGCGAAGAGAAATCTTGTATGCCATGCATTTACACGTTCGATACAGGTCGTATAAGATTTCTCCTCGTTCCTCGTCGAAATGACAACGTTTTTATTTCTTCCACCTATGGGGCCCAACCGGGCGACTGCTATGTAGATTAAATCAGTGCTACATATTTTTTACACTTCAAACTTCTTATATTTTTTTAAAAACTTATATATTCACAACTTCGTACCAACCTGATTAATAAATATGTATAAAAAAGCTCCTTTAATGCTGTTTGCCCTGCTTACAGTATTTGCAACTGTTGTGAAAGCACAGGACACCGATCCTAACTTAGGCATCATCCCGGTCCCGGTATCTGTAAAAAAGGCCACTGGTCAGTTTGCATTAAGTCAGCAAACCACTATCCAGGCCGATTCGCCCTCAAACAAAGCGGTATTGTTTTTTAAGGATTATCTGGCAAACAATTTAGCCTATCATAAGGCAATAGTTGCAAAGAGTAGTAAAACAACAAACGTTATTACGCTAACCTCGGCCGGTACGGATAATTTACCTGCCGAAGGATACCGCCTAACCATTACACCACAACAGATTACGGTTGCTGGTAAAGGAGCAGGACTTTTTTATGGAGTACAAACACTGTTGCAGCTGATGCCTGCAGAAAGAAGCGCTACAACCAAACTGCCTTGTGTACAGGTTGAGGATTATCCGCGTTTTTGTTATCGCGGGGCAATGCTCGATGATGGCCGTCACTTTTTTTCGGTCGAGATGGTTAAGAAATATATCGATCTTTTTTC